>JBDTGD010000294.1:0-6469 GCA_039937595.1 Ginsengibacter sp.
CAACGAATGATTTGATTCGCTCGTCAGTTGCTTCTCATGGAGTAGCTATGTTCCGGGTATATCCGGAGTCAAAATGATGAACGATCTGGAAAGTGTGAATTAGGGACTGTTTACCGATTGTAAACACGGATGTTCATGGAGATTAAAGGCAGCGCATGTTTCCATAGCCTGACGGCTAGAGGGATTACGGCCAATCATGATCGTAAACACCACTTCGAATTTTGCATAATTATGCTACCTGGTTAAATGCTGGCATCTGTTCAAAATATTCCAAATATGCAAAGGATATCCAACTCAATTCTTCGTAAGGTTTTCATCGTTTTATGCGGCGCAATTCTCTTAGTCGCAATGGGGTTTAAAAGTGATCCTCATGGAATGATACAATCTTTTGATTTGAAGACAATTGCTTCAAGAAATGCAAATACCAAACTGATATCTGCCAGTTCGTTTTTTGAGAAACGGGTACTAAAGATTATTCCTGAAAAGAATAATACAGGCGTTGTGATTTGGGAAAAAGGTGATAAAAATGATTGGAACAACGGCAAGTATCTTGTGTTTGAAGTATATGGCGATAATGAATACAGTGGCATCATCAACATAGAATTTTTTAAAGAAACCGGGGAATCTGACAATCAAAAATTAATTCTGCAGAGCGGGGATGAATCGCGTAAAAAAGGAGACGTACCGTGGCTTTCTTCATTGATGGGGATTTTACCCAAATTAAAAACCAAGGTAGTTTTTCCATTAAGTTACCTGGATGCACAACAAATTTTTGTTCCGCGTTCACCCAGACAGTTGAAGGGGACCATCAACGGCAATCGTTTAGATCCAAGAGATATTGTAAAAGTTATTTTGCGTTTTGGCCCAAACGATGATGCACTTCCCTCTCCGAAATTTGAATTGGCTTCCGTGTCTATAACTGAAGATCTTCCAAAACCTTATTCTCCACTAAGTAAACCGATCATTGATGAATTTGGACAATGGAAACTTAAAAACTGGCCAGGTAAAATAGCGAATGGACAAGAATTAATTGAAAGAAATCACAGGGTGGAAAAGACAGTCCAGTCTGCAACTTTCCCGGCTAACTGGAGTAAGTATGGTGGCTGGAAAGATAAGTCATTTAAGAAAACAGGTTTTTTTAGAACACAGAATGATGGTAAAAGATGGTGGCTGGTAGATCCTGAGGGTTATGCTTTTTTAAGTGTAGGAGTCGATGGCATTGGATATGGATCTTCAGGACCGGTAAACGGTATTGAAGACCTATTTTAATGGCTCCCTGAAAATAAAAGTGATAATAAGCAAGTAGATTTTTACAAGTTGAATTTAACAAGAGTGTACGGACAAAATGCAAGAAGTAAATGGGGCAACATTACCAAAGAATTGATGAAAGAATTCAGGTTAAACACCATCGGCAATTGGTCAGATTCTGATTTTATAAAGGAAAGCGGTCTTCCGTATGTCCTTCCGTTGCGGGATTTTCCATCCACAAGCGTAGCACTCTACAGAGATTTTCCTGATGTTTTTTCTGATGAATATAAACAGAAAGCGGTCAACTTTACAGCGCAGTTAGAGAGCCGTAAAGATGATCCTCATATGATAGGATATTTTTTAAGGAACGAGCCACAATGGGCATTTGGCTATCATAATCTTGCTTATGAAATGTTTGGCACTAAACAAAAATCAGCCACAAAAACAAAATTTGTAGAATGGATTACCAAAAAATACGATGAAAAAACTGATGCATTTAATAATGCCTGGGAACTAAATATCAAAAACTTCAGCAACCTCGATACCATGACTTTCAAATCATATTCTTCCAAAATTGCCGATAAAGATTTTTATCAGTTCTCAGAAATCATGGTATCTAAATACGTGGATGTTCCATGTGATGAAGTGCATAAGGTGGATAGCAACCATCTTAACCTTGGGATGCGCTATGCCTGGTTAAGTTCGGATCTGCTTTATAAGGCTGGTGAACGGTTTGATGTGTTTTCTATAAATGGTTATGGAATTGATCCTCCGCCTACCTCCGAAATATCTAAGAAAAGCGGAAAGCCGGTTATGATTGGCGAGTTCCACCAGGGCGCTATTGACAGAGGTTTGCCTGCCACGGGAATCATAGGAGTACTAAGTCAAAATGAAAGAGCCAAGGCTTACCGAAATTATATAGAACAGGGTTTTGCAAGACCTGAATTAGTAGGTATGCATTATTTCCAGTGGGTAGATCAGCCATTTTACGGCCGGTTCGATGGGGAGAATTATAATATCGGAATCGTTAATCAGAGCAATGTACCCTATCCGGAACTTACGAAGGCAATGATTGTTAATAATGAGCGAATTTATAAAATAGGGAGTGGACTTATAAAACCCATCAAAGAAAATGTCAAAAAGATAACGCCGATTCACTATTAGACTGACTAAGGGCAGGATCAAATTGAGGAACAAATTTCAATTTGTCAACAATCATCAGGGCACGTTGAAATGCCTTTCCTCAACGCAATCATTCGCACGCGATTTAATTTGTAACTAAATGGCAAATTTGATCTTATTCATCCTTGAATACATTATGGTAAGGGCTTCAAATCATCTTTTTTGAGCCAGCCCCTGGTGGTTTGTCCCTGCTTGTTGATATATACCACATACACAAAGGCATTTTTCTCTTTTTCAGGGGTTAAGACTGCATGGACGAGATTGTTGATGTAGACTTCCCGGCGTGTACTGGTATCCGGAGAATAATAAAAGTAAGCTTTGTCGGAAACAACTGTATACCTGGTTTTACTGTTAATCATACCATCCGGAACCTTAGCATGAATGCTTTTACTTATCAATGTAATGGTATCTGATTTCGCGTCGGATGTTGATGTTGCATCTGGTGTTACAACAGGTGTAGAAACTGATTTGGTAGAATTTATAATTGCCACCGGTGTAATATCATGTTTCTTAAGTGTAAAAAAATCCTTCTTTAGATACAAAAACCAGTAAGCTCCGAAACCTGTTCCTAAAATTATCACCGATAAACAGGCAATGAAAATAACTTTTTTTGCATAACTTTTTTTGGGGTTAGGCAATATTTCGGCAGCACGGAATTGTGTTTGATTTCTTAAATTGGCTATGGCCGTCTTTTTCTCAGCGGATGTAGTTTCAGAAAGATGAATAGCTTTCTCCTGGTCCATGAACAGATTGTATTCACTATAACTAAGACTGTAATTCTTTGCCCTGATGTCCCTGGCATCAATATAAAAACTATCCGGGCTTTCGATTTTTTTTCTATTATCATCATTGCTGAAATGATTTAAAATATCCTCTAATTCACCGGTCTGTTTTAAAATCCCGTCTCGATCATTTTGTGCGTTGCTTCCGGAAACAATGTTTTCATCTTCGGCTGTCCCGTCACAATGTTCCATCTTATAAAACCAGACTTTGCCTCCAATGGCCGGGGTTTCTTTCGAAAATATAAGAATACTGGCGCCAAAAAATTGTGTGATAGCTTTGTCGTTTAAAGAAATAACAGCCTCTACCTTAAAGCGATCCATAATTTCCTGGCGCGTGGCCAAAAATTCTGCACCATTATTATACAGGATAGAATCAGGAACAATTGCAACGATACGCGTTCCGGAGTTGGCGTTTTTAATAATGAAATTCAGATAAAGGATTTCTTTTCTGGTGGTCTCTTTTATTGAAGCCCCTTCAACTATCATTCTACCTTCGCTGCCTGAAAAAATTAAATTAGCGACAATCACCGTCGGCTTTTCAATAATAACGGAGCGTAAACCCGAAAAAGTTTCCAGAACCTTTAATTCAGGATTACTGATACGATGCAAAATCATATTCATACCGGCGATACGAAGAGATGTCAAATCTGATTCAAAACCCATGAACCTTCGGGAATCCGGATTATTAAATCTAAAATTTTTAGACGCAATATACTTAGCGCTTGCTACCAACAGACTTCCATTCCCTGCAGCAACATCCAATATAAAATCCTTTTCTGTTGGTTCTATAATAGAAACAATTAAATTGACAAGATATCCCGTCAGGTACGCCTGACCGTTAGGCCCGCCCAGTTCTTTCTTATTCAAAAGATATTCAAATATTGCTCCCTTTTTATCGCAAGCTTCATCTTCAATGATTTTCATAATAGCTACCGCGTTGGCTAACAATTTTTGAGTTGGTGTTACGATTAAACCTCCTTTCACAAATACACCAAATGCCAAACTCCTTGCGTAATTTTTTATCAGGTCAATACTTCCTTTTTCCGAAGTAAATAATTCATGCATACCCTCAGGTTCACTAAAGATGCCCCTTTCAGTTCCCTCCTCTTTTGAATGAAAAAGGCCGCTATCCGGTCTATTCCCGGTTTCCTCGCTGATTAAATGATTTTCGCTAATTTTCTTTATAAAAAATAAATAGCTGATCAAATCAAGTATTGCTATCGGTTTCAATAAACTTATTGGCCAGCAGGCTTCCCATTTCTCATCAATTTCTTTTTGTAATTCAGTTGTGAGCATAATAAAATTTTGGGGTTTTGAAATCATCCGACTTCAAAAAATGCGAAGTAAAGTCTCCAATAATCAGGCCACAGGCTGATTGCAAAGGCAATGAAGAAAATGTCCGGCTACATAAAGTCTCAGAAGGAAAGATTTCTATAATCTCTACATTCTCAATTTTTTCAGCACAAGAACTCTGTGGAACGGTCTTCCGATGATTGGAAGCCTTTTTTTTACTGCTAATTATCATCACACTTTGAATAATAAAAATTCTCCATATTGATAGATTATCTATTTTCATTTTAACGATTTTCAATCTTTAAACTTTATCCGAGAATATGAAGAGATATAAATAAAAAGAACGAATCGGCCGGAAACTTATTTCATACATTTTAAGATTAAATCTAATTTGATAAATTTTTAGGATTAACTGCAAATCTGCGAAGCGGAAAGTAATATCTTGTCACGGATTATCAACGTAGTCATTAGAAAAATCGGTTTTTTCATTTTATGCACCTCCTGACGCAAGATTTTTCGTTGCGAATATTATAATGATCGATTAGTTTCAAAGAAAAATTATACCAGTTATAAAACTAAAATCCACGATATTTCTTCGTTAACTGTGATGTATTAAAGGGTATGTTTCTAATGTAATTGAGATGCTCCGAAAATCTCTCATCGTATTATTATCCATCATTTCGATAAAATTATCGTTGTTGCATTTCAGGTAAAATTTAACTTGCAAATGGAACGTCCCTCCGAATCTATCGGGTTGTTCATTTACTATACATAATTTCAATGTCTCTTATAAATTTTTTCTAAATGAAAAATTACTTTTACCTCTACCGACTCTTAATTTTCATTGTAGCTTTAGGCTTATCAAATACCAATTTATTTGCCCAGCAAAATCACAACACTTCTCACAAAATTAACCTTTCCGGGCAATGGGCTTTTCAAATTGATTCCCTGGATAAAGGAGTAGAAGCAAAATGGTTTACAAAAAACCTTGATGAAAAAATAAACCTTCCGGGATCCATGCTTACCAACGGCAAAGGAAACGACATCACTTTAAATACAAAATGGACCGGGGGAATCTGGGACAGTCTTTGGTATAGGCTTCCAAAGTTTGCAAAATACCGTCAACCTGGAAATATCAAAGTTTCTTTCTGGCTGCAACCGCTCAAACACTATGTGGGCGTGGCATGGTATCAGAAAAAAATAAACATTCCTGCGAATTGGGAAAAACGTTATACACAAATATTTTTGGAACGTTGCCATTGGGAATCTACGGTTTGGATTGACGATCAAAAAGTAGGAATGCAAAATGCTTTGAGCGCTCCACATATTTATGATCTCAGCAAATACTTAAAACCCGGCGAACATACTATCACCATCCGGATGGATAACCGTATTAAAGATATTGACCCCGGTGCAGATGCACACAGTGTTACTGATAATACACAAACCAACTGGAACGGCATTGTTGGTAAAATGTATCTAGAAAACCGACCTGCTGTGTACATAAGCGATGTCGTATTGTATCCTGATGTTAATAAAAAAATGGTTAAAGCAAAAATTACCATCAATAATTTATTAAATAAAGAAGAAGATGTAACGCTTCGATTGTCTGCACATACAATAAATACCAAAACACCCAACGAAGTAAAACCGTTTAGTAAAAAAATCCATCTGTATAAAGACACAACTATTATTGAAGTAGAGTATCCGATGGGCACTTCACCATTGCTTTGGGATGAATTCAATCCGAATGTTTATTCAATGCAAACATCCATTTCAGGCGATGTAGGAAAAGATATGGTGAATACAGACTTTGGTATGAAAGATTTTGCCATCAAAGGCACACAATTTACCGTGAATGGTCGTACCATATTTTTAAGAGGAACTTTAGACTGTGCCATTTTCCCAAAAACAGGGTTTCCTGAAACAGACGTAAAATCGTGGGAACACATTTTTGAAAAGTG
>JBDTGD010000295.1:0-1931 GCA_039937595.1 Ginsengibacter sp.
CCAGGGAAACAGTGGAAAAAGCCTACCGCCAACTTAAAAAGAGAGGTTTCATCGCTTCAATTCCAGGTAGGGGTTATTATGTTTTGGGAAAAAATAGAAAGCGGCTTAAAGTATTGCTCATCTTCAATAAACTGAGTTCGTTTAAGAAGATTATTTATGAAAGTCTAATAGAAGAACTTGGTGCGAAAGCAAAAGTAGATTTGCAGATTCATCATTACGACCCAAAAAAATTAAAAGAGATTTTAGAGGAACACCTGGGCCATTATGATTATTTCGTTATCATGCCGCATTTTTTTTCCAATGCTAAAGAAAAGGAATACGTTGATATTATAAAAATGGTGCCTGCACATGAATTGATTTTATTGGATAAGAATCTGCCGCAACTACATTTTCCTTACAGGGCAGTTTACCAGGATTTCAAAAAGGATATTTATGAAGCACTGAGTTCCTCAGCTTCACATATCATAAAATACAAAAGCATTATACTCATCTTGCCTGAGGAAATACATCATCCGAAAGAAATTGCGGAAAGTATTGAACAGTTTTCTAATGAAAAACATTTGAAGTTCTCAATAATAGACAGCGTTGGGAGTGGGCCTCTAATTAAGGATTCAATTTACATTGTAACAGACGAAGACAACCTGGCGACTTTACTAAAGAAAATACGAGAGTTGAAGTTGGAATTACGCAAGGATCTTGGAATTATTTCTTTTAACGAAACTGTTTTCAAAGAATTGTTGGACATCACTGTTATCTCAACTGATTTTGCACAAATGGGACGAACAGCTGCTAAGCTGATTTTAGGGAAAGAATGTGAGCAATACAACAATCCCTTTTATTTAATACAAAGAGGGTCTTTATAAGGAAATGTCAATACCATTGCTGTAGTGGTATCATGAAAAGTTCGGCTATGTATGCCCGATAGCTACCGGCTTTTTTCCTGCATCTCTAAAAGAAATAGATGAAAAATACAGCGGTGTATTTAAAAATCCTGCTCTTAATCAATTCAAATTATTTTAAATAACCTGTTTGTTTAACTTTTTTAAAACGAAAAAATGTCATCAAATTATAGGAGAGAATTTCTAAAAAATGTAACCGCTCTCGGAACGGCGCTGGTAGTCGCTCCGCAACTTTTACGTGCAGCGGATTTTGAAAAAGAAGTAAACAATGACGGCAATGGATTTACCTTTTTATTCCAGGGAGATTCTATTACCGACGGTGGACGCGGACGCAATCAAGATTGGAATCATGTAATGGGCCAGGATTATGCTTATTTAATTTCAAGCAGGCTATGGTACGATTTTCCCGGCAAGGATTTTCACTTTTTTAACCGGGGAATAAGTGGGAACAAAATTACCGACCTTGCTGCCAGGTGGCAAACGGATACGCTCGATTTGAAGCCGGATCTGTTAAGCATCCTGATTGGCATCAACGATACCGCAGCATGGATTAGTGGTGATAAAGATTTTACGGTAGAAAACTTTGAAAGCGGCTATCGTTCTTTGTTACAACAAACAAAGCAGGCACTCCCCAGTGTACAATTTGTAATCTGTGAACCTTTTGTACTCCCTGTCGGCAACGTGAAAAATAAATGGGAAGAATACGAAAGCGGCGTGCAGCAGCGGCAGGCGGTAGCGAAGCGATTGGCGCTTGAGTTCAATGCCATCTACATAGAATTCCAGGATGCTTTTAATAAAGCGCTGAAAGAAGCACCGGCCGATTATTGGATATGGGACGGCATTCATCCAATGCCGGCCGGCCACGAATTAATGGCAAGGGAATGGATAAATCGCGTAAGTAAAAAATTGAAGTTTATTAAATGAGCAAAGCATTGGTATCATATAGCCAGGCGAACATTTTGTACTAATCAATACCTACAGAGCACACCAACATTAACTATCATGAAAGTATCGGGCCATAAAACTGAATCT
>JBDTGD010000296.1:0-9277 GCA_039937595.1 Ginsengibacter sp.
CAGAACATGTGGGAGAAGAAATCACTGACAATAAATTACAGGTAACGGAATTTATTTCCGTGAGTGAATTTGCCAATTTGATGGATGTAAGTTTTGCGGATGTAATTAGTAAATGTATGAGCCTTGGCATTATGGTGTCTATTAACCAACGACTTGAAGCAGATGTGATAGAACTTGTAGCAGGAGAATTTAATTACGAAGTAGAATTTATTGATATTGACGACCAGTTAGATGCAGATGAAGAGGATGAAGAAGATAACGAGGAGGATCTTGTACCGCGCTCCCCTATTGTTACTATTATGGGACACGTGGATCATGGTAAAACGTCTTTATTGGATTATATACGCCACGCAAATGTGATAGCAGGCGAAGCAGGTGGCATCACACAGCACATTGGCGCTTATGAAGTTACCGTCAAAAATGGCCGGACTATTACTTTTCTGGATACTCCGGGGCATGAAGCTTTTACCGCCATGCGTGCCAGGGGTGCAAAAGTTACAGATATTGCAGTTATTGTAATTGCCGCTGATGATGCTGTAATGCCTCAAACAAAAGAAGCGATTTCTCACGCGCAGGCTGCTAATGTACCCATGGTATTTGCATTGAATAAAATTGACAAAGAAGGTGCTAATCCTGAAAAAATAAAAGAGCAACTTTCGGCGATGAACATTTTAGTTGAGGATTGGGGTGGTAATTTCCAGAGCCAGGAGATAAGTGCAAAACAGGGACTAAATGTGGATGAATTACTCGATAAAGTATTATTGGAATCTGACTTGCTTGAATTAAAAGCAAATCCTAAAAAGGCTGCAAGTGGTACCGTGATTGAGGCATCCCTGGATAAAGGTAAAGGCTATGTAGCAACTATCCTAGTTCAAAACGGCACTTTAAAGCAAGGTGATCTTTTGGTTTCCGGGCAAAATTACGGACGTGTAAAAGCAATGTTCAACGAACGTAATCAACGCATTAACGATGCGCCTCCATCAACTCCCGTATTGATTTTAGGTTTGAATGGAGCGCCACAAGCGGGGGAAACTTTTAAAGTTTTTGAAGATGAATCTGAGGCAAAAGATACAGCCAACAGAAGAGCACAGATATTGCGTGAACAAGGTATCAGAGCCAAAAAACACATTACACTTGACGAAATTGGCCGCAGGCTTGCCTTGGGTAATTTCAAACAATTGAATCTTTTGATCCGTGCCGACGTGGATGGCTCTGTAGAAGCATTGAGTGATTCTTTACAGAAATTAAGTACGGAAGAAATAGCGGTAAGTATTGTACACCAGGGCGTAGGTCAAATTACAGAAACAGATGTGATGCTTGCTACCGCATCCGATGCTGTCATCATTGGATTTAATGTAAGGCCTTCGTTGCAAGCTTCTAAAATTGCCGATCATGAGGGAGTGGAAATTAAAACTTATTCTATTATTTATGACGCGATAGATGAGGTGAAAAGCGCAATGGAAGGAATGCTGGAACCAAAAATACAGGAAAAGGTGTTGGGCATTGCAGAAATAAAAGAAACCTATAAATTTGATAAAGCGACGGTAGCGGGTTGTATGGTAGTGGAAGGAAAGATTGCCAGGAACAACCGAATACGTTTGGTAAGAGATGGCATCATTATTCATACAGGGGAATTAGGAAGCCTAAAACGCTTTAAAGATGATGTAAAAGAAGTTACTAATAATATGGAATGCGGTATGATCATCAGGAATTACAATGATTTGAAAACCGGTGATATGATTGAAGCATTTGAAGAAATAGAAATAAAAAGAACTTTATAATATCATTCTTATCACTTTCTTTAACAAAAGGACATCAACTTTTAACTTTCCAAAAATTTAACTCACGATTTACGGGCGTATTTTTGGCACAATATTATAAAATTGCAACAATCTGTTGCAATTTAAAATGCAACAATTCTGATGAAAAAAAGCTTGTTTATTATTTATTTTCTCCTGGCCACCGCTACTTTATTCGCCCAAACGAAAAAAGTAGTAGCCGATAAGATAATTGCAACCGTAGGCGACAAAATTGTCCTAAAAAGCGATATTGATAACAGCATACATGATATGCAAAGGCAGGGTATGGATGTACCTGCTAATGCTGGCTGCCTTCTTCTTCAGCAAGCGCTGGCTATGAAAGCATTAGTATTACAGGCGGAGTTAGATTCTATTCCTGTTTCTGATGACGAGGTAAATGCAGAAATTGATAACAGGGTAAGATTTTATTTATCGCAATATGGATCGAAAGAAATTCTGGAACAAATTGCGGGGAAAACAGTATTTCAACTAAAACAGGAAATGATACCTGTTTTTCGCGATCAATTATTGGCAAAAGGAGAGCGGGATAAAATTACTGGTGGTGTAAAAGTAACGCCTAAAGAAGTAGAAGCTTATTATGCTAAAATACCAAAGGATAGCCTTCACTTTTATGACGCGCAACTCGAGATTGGTCAAATAGTAATATACCCTAAACCTAGCCGGGACCTTGAAAATTATGCAATAGATCAGTTAAAAGAATATAAAAAAGAAGTAGAAAATGGAAGTAAAAAATTTGAAGTACTTGCATCACTTTTTACTGATGACCCGGGGAGTAAAAACAATGGAGGCCAATACGAAATAAACCGTAACGAAAAGCAATGGGATCCAGTATTTCTTTCTAAAGCCTTCAGCTTAAAGGATGGTCAAATTTCCAATGTTTTTAAAACTAAATTCGGTTATCATATTATTCAAATGGTAAGTCGGCGTGGCGATGATGCTACCATCAGGCATATTTTAAAGATTCCACAGGTAAGTTCTATAGAAGTTAATGCAGCAAAGGTAAAATTAGACTCAATCAGAAACCTATTGGTAACTGGA
Organism: Ginsengibacter sp.; assembly: GCA_039937595.1. GTDB lineage: Bacteria > Bacteroidota > Bacteroidia > Chitinophagales > Chitinophagaceae > Ginsengibacter. The sequence goes on from JBDTGD010000296.1 coordinate 2,859, forward strand.
AAGCTAACGTTCGGTGAAGCAGTATCAAAATACAGTGAAGATGACAACAGCAAATTTACCGGAGGCCTCATCACGGCCGGGGATGGCAGTGGCAGTAGCTTTTTAACATATGACCAACTTACTGATAAAGATCTTGTACTAATGCTTAAAAATTTGAAAGTTGGAGAGTATTCTGAAGCGACAGAATATTTGGACGCCTCGCAGAAAAAAGCAGTGAGAATAGTGGAAATAAAAAGTAAAAGCGAGCCGCACAGGGAAAATCTTAAAGATGATTATGATCAAGTAGCCCAGAAGGTTCTGGAAGAAAAAAAGAATGACGCTTTAGATCAATGGTTTATTAAAAAGATTCCTACTTTTTATATAGATATCGATAAAAAATATCAATCATGCCCTGAATTGAAAAGCTGGGTTGAAACTAAGGTTACTGTTCAAAAATAAAAATTAATAGTTTTTTCAGTAACCAATAAGGACCCAAACTTTAAAAGGGGTAATTGTTATCTCCCCTCGCTATTGTCTTTGCTCGAAAAAAGGTGCAATTATTTTATTCTTAAATGGTGATTCACAAAAGAGTTAATTCTTTATATTTTTAAAGATCTGTCGAACGCTTCATCGACTTTAATCTCCACGCAGTTTAATCGTTCAGTTGCCAAAGGAAAGTATCCCGACCGGATGAATTATTAATGCCTGTTATGTCCTTTGCATCGTAAATCTTGTATAAGAAAGATGTTTAGAGTGGACAGTAAACAAACATTTGACTCAATTTCTTATTTACTTTACTTTTAAACACTTCTGCTTTTCTCTGGCATTATGAAGGTTAAAACTCCGCATTCTTGGGAAACCTTGGAAAAGGTATTACATCTCTTATATTCGTCATGCCTGTCACAAACTGAATCATTCGTTCAAAGCCGAGCCCAAATCCCGCGTGAGGCGCGCTTCCAAAGCGTCGTGTATCGAGATACCAATTCATTTCTTCTACCGGGATATTCATTTCCAACATTCTTTCTTCCAATACATCCAATCTTTCTTCACGCTGGGAACCGCCAACTATTTCGCCAATGCCTGGAGCGAGAATGTCCATCGCAGCTACAGTCTTGCCATCATCATTTTGCCTCATGTAAAACGCTTTTATTTCCTTTGGATAATTAATAAGAATCACCGGTTTTTTAAAATGCTTTTCTACCAGGTAACGTTCGTGTTCACTTTGCAAATCAATGCCCCATTTATCCACCAGGTATTGAAACTTCTTTTTCTTATTGGGTGTTGAATTTTTCAAAATTTCGATCGCTTCGGTATAGGTCAGCCTTTCAAAATTATTATTAATTACAAATTCTAATTTTTCAATGAGTCCCATCTCACTTCTTTCGTCTTGCGGCTTCAGTTTCTCTTCTTCTACCAATCGTGCTGCGAGAAAATCAAGGTCTTCGCGGTTATTTTCCAAAGCATATTTAATAATGTATTTAATAAATTCTTCGGCAAGGTTCATATCGTCTTCCAAATCGGAGAAAGCCATTTCAGGTTCTATCATCCAGAACTCAGCAAGGTGCCTCGCTGTGTTGGAATTCTCTGCGCGAAACGTTGGACCAAAAGTATAAACGTCGCCTAATGCCATTGCTGCAAGTTCCGCTTCCAATTGGCCACTTACCGTAAGGTTGGTTGCTTTTCCAAAAAAATCCTCTTTATAATTAACGGTTCCATCATCACTTTTCGGTGGATTTTGCAGATCAAAGGCGGTAACATGAAATGTTTCTCCTGCGCCCTCCGCATCAGAAGCCGTGATAATAGGCGAATGCAAATAGACGAAGCCTTTTTTATTAAAAAAATCATGAATGGCAAAAGCAAGCGAATGTCTTATTCTGAAGATCGCTCCGAACGTATTGGTACGAAAACGCAGGTGTGCAATTTCCCTTAAGAATTCGAGGCTATGCTTTTTGGGTTGAAGTGGAAATTTTTCTGCATCACTATCGCCAAGTATTTCCAAACTTTCCGCTTTTAATTCTACTTTCTGACCTTTACCCAAAGACTCCACTAAAGTTCCCACCACTTTTAATGCAGCACCTGTAGTAATTCTTTTTAAAACTGCATCGTCAAATTTCCCCAACTGAATTACTACTTGAAGATTTGCGTTGGTACTGCCGTCATTTAAAGCTATAAATTGATTATTTCTAAACGTGCGAACCCACCCCATAACCGTTAACTCCCTATTTATTAATTCACTCTTTAATACTTCTTTTATTCGCACCCTTTTATTAAACATTTTATATTCTTTTATAACCGCAAATATAAAGTAAGCTAATAAAGTTTTTGGTATCTATCCTTGGTTTATTAGTATTTTAATAGAGAAAGAAAAAAAATTCTCTCAAGCAAGTTTTCTAAAAAGTAGTAACATACTTTAAAAAAAAATCACCGGACAACAAATATCTATGCAACAACGGGTTGCAAATGGATTATCGGTGCAGGAATTTGAGATACTTTTTTTAATGCTTTTCTGGATTTTCTCACTTTTACTTTTTCATAAATAAGAAATAAGGAAATAGAATAAAATGGAAGGCATGGAATTTTATAACGTACCAGTGTGCCAAAATTTAAAGTACTGGCGCCTACAAATAGCCCAAAAACAACTGCAAAAAGAAAACAATACATAATCAATGGATCCGCGATAATTAATTTTAAAAAAGTGAAAAGGCCGCTCTTAAAGATTACATAAATCGTAAAGAACATTAGCACCAGGCTTTCCATTGCTGCCATCAGTTGCGATATTTTATGTGCCTCCCAAATAAATGGCCTGAAAAAAGTAGTAGCAACGGCAATTGGGGCAATCTTTATTAAACCGCTAAAAGTGCCATCGAAATTAGCACCAAGAGTGAAATTGGATGCTGCATCCTCCCTACCGCTTCTTTGTTCTATTACTTCATTCAGATGCGTAATACTGGAAGTCAGGTCATCTACCGCATAAGCTCCCAATTCATCATTATAATTGGAAAGCACTTGCGTAAAGCCAAAAATACTCAGAGCTATTAATGCAGGTGCAAATGTGTATCTGAAAAATTTAAACCTTACACCTTGCAGGTTTTTAAATATGATAAACAAAACAAAAATTGGAACGTACGCCAGTAAAATATAGACCTTCAGAACTGCAAGAAAATAAGCCGATATAAAAATAATGATAGCGTTTTTTATCACAGATTTTCTTTTATAAAGCAAGCCATATACTGAATAGGTAAGCCATCCAATAGCAGCAATACACAAAGTGTCTTTTAACAAACCTGCGCTCCAAAAGGCTAAAGTAGGAAAATATAAAATTGAGATAGCAAACTGCTTGTGCATTTTAGGGTATTGCTCATAAAAAAATCTATATAATTTCCATAACCCCGAAAATGCCAGAGATGCAAAAAACAAATTGATAACCGCATAGCTTCCGAATGAAATAAACGAGAAGATAGCATCAAGCCTTATCACCATAAAATTAGCTTCCTCTCTGAAGTAACCTTCATTTCCATGAGCTTTTACCAGGGAAAGATCAAAGTCTTTTCCTTTTTTAAAGAGATACTTTAGGTTATCACCATTATTTAAAATAAGATGATAGAGATTGTTTCCCTCTAACTGGTAAAGTGCCGTAGAATCGCCTTCTGTAAGATAGGAATAATATAAAATGAATAAAATGCTTGCAAACATTTTTATCCAGAATCCATGCCGGTGGTATTTTTGTAATAATGGATCTGCATATTTTTTTCTTCTCATTTTGAAAAAAAAGTAGAGAAGAAATATATATACGGGAGTTAGTGCAAAATCAACATAATTCATTTCGTAAGATTTGCAGATTTCGCATGTAAGATAGTTTTGTAAAAAAAATTAGCTTCAAATACCACAAAAAGGTATAACAAACTGAACCACTCCTTTCTTTATTTTTATTTTAGTAACGCAGAAATTGTGTTATTATTTCACTTTTATCTGCATTATCATCAGACCTGTAAATCCCCTTTAATTTTAGCCTGATTCAAGTGTTGATTCAATCAATTTTTTTAAGGATTAAATCATAAATATTTCTATATTCATTCACGGCATTTTCCAGGGAAAAATAATTTTTTGCTCCTTCTCTGATTGCATTCCTTTCAAAAGGATCTTTTTTTGAAAGAAATTGCGCTGTTTTTAAATATTCATCCCCGGTCAGTTTTTTTAAAATAATCCCTGAATTGTATTTTTTCACAATATCTGCTACATCACCAACGCCCGAATTAGTAATTACAGGAATTCCCATTGCCATTGCCTCACCATGTTTCGTCGGGGAAGAAGCCTGCTTCGAGTAACATGATTTTATAAAAAAAACAGAATATTCGCTTAACGATAATAGCACCGGAACCTCGTTCCTTTGTGCGTCAATAACCATTATCTTTTCAATAGGAATTCCTGCCTTCGAAGCAGCGTCATAAATTTTTTCATGATGATTAGGTGAAATAAACAGGAATTTGGAATTCGGTATTGTATCATTTATTGTTTTAAAGAAAGACATCATTTCATTAATTAAATACCATCCTCCTATTGATCCTAAATAGCTGAAAACAATATCATCTTTGCTTAAACCTAACCTGGATTCAAATTGTTTTTTCAAGTCAATATCAATTCTATCCGGATCAAAGAGATTCAAATCTACGCTACAGGGTATTACCTTCAACGGGGTAACAGGCCTATAATACGGCCATGTTTTTATTGTTTTTTCTGCTTTATGCGTCAGACATACCATTCCGTCACTATGCGCTATTTCTTCCCGCTCTTTATTTTTAAAATACTTATAAATCCTTCCAAAGATCGGATTCGTTTCTTTCCACGATCCGTCATCTCGCCGGCTATCAGCATAGAAATCACGTATGTCGTTCAGGAATTTTACTCCCAACTTTTTCTTCATCCATAGTCCCACTAAAGCCGGAGTGCCTGAGCGGGTGTGTACCATATCAAATTTCTCTTTTGAATGAAGTTGCCTGGCTTTTCGCTTCATTGCCACTAAATCAAAAACAGAAGATAGCACAGGAGGATTTTTATGGTAAAAGAGAGGTACCCATTTAATTGGGTAAGGTTCAAGAATCTCTATTATATGATTTTTATGAAGGTGATATTTTTCTGGCTTTTCACAACTTAAGATAGTGAATTGATAGCCATACCGGGTAAGACCGGCTAAGTATGGAATTACCTGGCTTTGACCTAAGGGGTCAGTCATGCCGTCATAGGATATGAACAGAATATTTGGCATTATTAATTTTAAAAGGTTGTGCTAATTTATGAATATAGAATAAAATCCGCTCATAATCCTTATGACTCTTTCAGAAAAGCGAATCTTTTATACCAACCTTCTGATAGAAATGTGTAATGATTTTTTTTGAGCTTTCAGCTCAAACGCTTTTTGCCACGGATCACACAGATTTCCACGGATCGAAATTTGTTAAACAAATCTGTCCAGCCACAAGAATAAGTAACACTTCTTAAAATATTCTATTGATGATTATTTAAATTACGACTGCCCTCATTTTCATCTATCATAAGCCAAGGAACTAACAAAAAAATAAAATATCTAAATGCGAATTTAAAAGCTCCCGCTTTTGTCCCGGCAATAAACGCATCATTTGTATCGTTATTACACCACCTAAAGTTGTAGTATTTTTTTCTTCTCTAATCCGATATACTATGTTTAAACATCTACGAATAGGATATGTTCCATACAAGGCTGACTTATCGCATCCCGACGACAGAAGGAGGTTTCCTTTTTTTGCAGAGAGAAATGATGTTAAGTTCGAAGTAGCTGATTCCTCGAAGTCTTATGACGTTGTCTTGCTTCCCGCGCCTGCTAATCTTAGCCATTGGCTATTGTATAAAAAAAGAAATCCCCATACCCGGTTTATCTTTGAAATGGTTGACAGTCTTATTTATCAATCTGATACTTTTAATACACTGTTTAAAGGTATTGGACGATTTGTTATAGGAAAGGAGAGCTTACCATACCTTGATCATAAAAACCTTTTGATAAAATGGTTGAAGATTGCAGATGTAGTGGTATGTTCAAGTCCTAAAATAAAAAAGGAAATTGAAAAGTGGAATACAAATGTACTGGTGAGTCTTGATTACTTAGAGCATGAATATAAGTTCTTAAAAAAAGACTATTCCATTAAAGGTAAAATGAAGTTGCTATGGGAAGGACAAGGCGTAGTATTGCCTCATTTTCTTCATTTTAAAAATATGTTTAAGCAGGTAAGCTCATTTTGCGAAGTACATGTGGTTACTTCTGAGTCGTATCCGCTATTTGGTCAATTTGTTAAGAAAAATGTGAGTACTATTTTGAATCAATTACCCATTGAAACTCATTTTCATAAATGGAGCCTGAATAGTAACTCTACACTTTTTAGCCAGCTTGATTGTGGTGTAATTCCTTTGAA
>JBDTGD010000297.1:0-4561 GCA_039937595.1 Ginsengibacter sp.
TTTTTTAAACAATTTAAAAAATGGTTTATGAAAAAGTCAATCACGGTTTACATAGCATTTCTGCTTTTGTTAGCTGTAGCCTGCATTCCAATTGTCATACTAATAATCAAAATAGTGAATACTGCACATGTGGCAATTGAACAAAATTTTGTACTCAGGTAATAAAAAGACTTTCCGGGAGATTTCTGAAAAGCTACATCATGGGTAGTCAGATAGAAGCAGTGTTATCTGAGGTTTGTAATTAGAAGAATAAAAAAATTGAAGATTTATTTAAAAAATTATTCACAGTAAACCAATAAATAAGTTCGATTTCCATTTTCTTTTAAGAACAGTAACAATCTAAAATATCATTCATCATGAAAGCAAAAAATTTCCTTCTCCAAACATTTTGTTGTGTCCTGGTTTTTTCTACAACCTGTAACGCCCAGTATAATTATCCGGCTACAAAGCGTATTCCTGTTACAGATGTCTATTTTGGAAAAACCGTTACTGATAATTATCGATGGCTGGAAAATATGAATGATCCCGAGGTGCAGCAATGGTTTAAGACGCAGCATGATTATACAGACAGCCTTCTTGATTTGATTCCAGGGAGAGATTCTTTATTCAATGAATTTAAAAGATTAGACGGATTGGCCTCCGCTGAAATATCAGATATTACCCGTAAGGCCAACAGATATTTCTATAAAAAAACATTGCCTGGGGAACGGGTTGGCAAGCTTTATTACAGGAACGGAAAAGACGGGGAAGAAATTCTACTGTATGATCCTGTTAAAAATAATAATGGAAAAACTTACAGCATCAATTATTTTGTCCCCTCAGAAGATGGAAAAAAGGTTGCCTTTGGTATTTCCGAAGGAGGAGCAGAAGTCGCAACCATTCACATAATGAATGTCGATACCAAAACAATGTATCCGGAAACGATTTTCCCTTCATGGGATGGTGTTAGCGGGTGGTCGCCCGATAACAAAGGATTTATTTATACCCTGCAGGCCACCGGGGATAATAAGTCCATGAATATGTCTACTAACACGAGATCAATGTACCACGTGGTGGGAACAGATGTGAAGGATGACAGAGAAATATTCTCGTTAAAAAAATATACCAAATTAGGAATAGTTCCCGGAGATTTTTTAATTGTGTCTTACTCTGAAGACTTTAAGTATATAATTGGTGTTCTTGGAAGTGCAAATAATGATTTGAACTGTTTTTATGCGCCCTCATCTTCCCTGCTGCAACCCATCATTCAATGGAAAAGATTATTTAAAAAAGAAGATCATGTAACCAATTATTTAATGAATGGCGAAGATATCTACATGCTTACTTATACAGGTGCATCCAAATACAGGATCATTAAGAGCAATCTTAAAAACTTTTCTGTAAGCAATGCAACAATAGTAGTGCCCGAAGAAAAAAATACCATTACTGCTATATCAAGAACTAAAGATTATATGCTCATGACTTATAGCGATGGGATCAATTCTACCGCAACGCAATACAACCTGCACAATGGCAAACTCACTTCTATTAAGCTTCCCTTCAGTGGTACTGCAATTTTGAAGCCTTATGATATAAAAACAAATGAGGCTCTGGTTTACATTACATCGTGGAAACAACCAGAAACCATATTTGATTATGACGGAGATAATCAAAAAATTAATGAAAGTGCATTTAATATAAAGACAACATATCCTGGAATAGAGGACATGGTAGTAGAAGAAGTGGAAGCCCCAAGCTATGACGGTACCATGGTGCCGCTTTCTATTATTTACAATAAGAATTTAAAAAAAGACGGTAATGCCAATTGCATACTTGACGGTTATGGAGCTTATGGTTATTCGAACACACCTTTCTTCACATCCGAATTCCTGGCTTTATTAAACAAAAATATCGTTATTGCGTTTGCACATGTGCGTGGCGGAGGCGAAAAAGGAGAAGCATGGTATAAGGCTGGATATAAAACTACCAAGCCTAATACCTGGAAAGATTTTATTGCCTGCGGAGAATATCTTGTAACGAATAATTATACGAGCAAATCGAAATTAATTGGTTTGGGTAGAAGTGCCGGAGGTGTATTGATTGGAAGAGCCATCACAGAACGTCCTGATCTCTTTGGCGCAGCCATTAGTGAGGTAAGCGTTAGCAATCCTCTTCGATTTGAGAATACACCGAGTGGGTCTTTCAATGCGACGGAATTTGGCACAGTAAAAGATTCAACAGAATGTAGGGCATTATATGAAATGGATGCCTTTCAACATGTGAAAGACGGAACAAAATATCCTCCTGTTATTTGTGTGGGCGGAATGAACGATCCACGAGTATTAGCCTGGCAGCCGGGAAAGTTTGCGGCCGAGTTGCAAAATGCAACCACATCGGGGAAGCCGGTATTAATGAAAGTAAATTATGATAACGGTCACTTTACTGAAGATAAAGATGTAGATTTTAAGAATGCTGCTGACATATTCGCCTTTGTGTTATGGCAAACAGGGAACTTGGATTTTCAGATGAAAAAGTAAATCAACTTGACACCCCAAAATCTTTCACCACGCTGGCCGCTTTGGCAAAAAATTATATTCAGAATATTATTTTTATTCCTGCTATTTTTTACATTAGATTATTTGTATTTCACTTTTGCAAGTACATTCGGGGTTAACCGTCATTATATCTTGATTGAGCGATTTCTTTCAGTTCTCAACAAACCTTTTTATTGGCTTGATACACATCTTTATCATATAGGATATAATCCAAAGAAGAACAATAATTACGGCCCGGACGCTGCATTTGGGATTGTGCTGTATGTTTCTCTTTTTATTCTTTCTTTATTAATATGCGTTGTGTGGAGCTGGCTCGACAGAAAACGCCCTTCTTATAACCGGTTAAATTATTGGTTCAGAGTTTATCTTAGGTATGCGGTTGCCATAATAATGTTGAGTTACGGGATGCAAAAACTCATTCCCATTCAAATGCCATATCCCGATGCTGTTACGCTTTCAGGAAGATTTGGAGACCAGAGTTACTTCGATGTATTATGGAACTTTATTGGCGCTTCGCCAGGATATGAAATCTTTACCGGTATGTGTGAAATTACGGGCAGCCTGCTTTTGTTATTCAGGCGCAGCTATGTTTTTGGATCTTTGTTTATGTGTACCATCCTGACGAATATAGTTGCGCTTAATATTTTCTATAATGTTTCTGTAAAAACATTTTCATCATTTTTGCTCGTTTGCATTCTTTACCTGTTAGCTCCTTTTTTTCAAAAGTTCATAAAGTTATTTTTTTATCAACAGGAGGTAACGTTTGCAGAAAGCCATTATCATTTCCAATCAAAAAAAATAAAATATATTTTGAATATTTCAATGGCTTTGCTCATTGCAGCTTTTTTAATACGCAGCATTTCCCGGAATTTAAAATATTATAACAAAGAACTTGCAGCCCGGCGTAAAACTTATGAGGTTACTTCTTTTGTTACAAAAGATAGCCTGCCGGCAAATATTACGGATACGCTTAACTGGAAAAAATTAGCGCTGTATTCATACGATACAACTAAGCATGCGGTTGTTTATTACAATAATGAAGAAGTTGGAGACGAGTATTATTACGAAATGGATAGCGCTCTGAAAACTTTTACTATTCGTAATGTGAGTGGAAAAGTAATACATCACTATGTATTTAATTATGATCCTATCGAAAAAAACAATCTAAACCTTACCGGGAAATTTAAGGATTACGATGTAAAAATAAATATGAAACCAATAATGGTTGACAGTATGATGTTGAAAAAAGAAAAAATAAAATTAGTTCAAGATTATTAAAATTAAACGATACCAATTCCGGTATCGTGTAAAAGAATTAATGAAGCGGGTTGGTTGGTATTAAATTAAAAACAAAATCTCGTTAGAGACTACAGTAAATTGCAAAATCAAGGAAATGGATTTGTTTACAAAATGCCTCCTCTGCATTTAAACCGATATTTACGCAAAAGAAATAAGTTATTCTCCAAGCTTCTTAAATTTGTCCTGTTAAATTTAAAGCAGATGCTTCTTCATCCCAGGCTTGCCATTTTATTTTCTCTGACTTCAATTACACTATTATTTTCCTGCAATGCAAGTAGGCACAATAAAAAAGGAGTTCAGACAGCAATGAACCGATACGATCACTATATTCAAACTATGGATGTTAATTCTATTGCATTATTATACACACCTGACGGGGATTTAGGGAAAATGGCTCATGGAAGGGATTCGATTAGAAAATTTTTAGACAAGTTCAAAAGCTTTAAGGTGCTCTCTCAAAATTCCACTACAGAATCAATTAATCATATGCGGGATTCAACTATACAAAAAGGAATCTATCATCAAACAGTAATCGTACCGGTAAATGATACTGTAACGGTAAAAGGTGAATATACTGCTACCTGGGTTTGGTTACCTAAAAGCGGTTGGCATTTAAAACGAATGGAAACTAAACCAATAAAATAAAATCATCTATCTAAAGTTTAGAATGGAATGAATAAAGTTGGTTTCTCCGGTAAACGAATATTTAATCAAGATTTTGTTTTTTT
>JBDTGD010000298.1:0-4063 GCA_039937595.1 Ginsengibacter sp.
GAATAGGCGTTTTTAGCATTTGGATTGGCGGCACCCCATGCGGCTACAATTTCACCGCTTTTTCCAAAAACTATTTTTGGTAAATTTTCTCCGTGCGGGTGGATGTTATCGCTTCCGGGAATCTCGATTGCCTTACCGAAAGTTTTGCCCAGGTCTTTTGACATTGCAAAGCAATAGACTGAACTGTCAGGCCCCGTCTTTTTAATCCAGCTCAGCACTAAATTCCCTTTGCCATCTTTGGTAAGAAAAGGGCATGAGCCTTGAGCGGAGTCTATCTGCAAACTGCCTGAAGCGGCAATGTTTATTTTACTGTCACTGTTTGAACAGGATTGAAAAATAAATCCGAACCCGATCAGTGCTAAAAAAAGATTTTTTTTCATTTGTATTTCATTTTTAAAAAAGAACAGCATTAACTGTGTTCTTTTTTGGTTATTGTCCAAAATGATATGCTACACCTACATTAGTTGTTATCAGCTGGCCTGGCCTGTAAGAAGTGCCATAAGCGCTTTTTTCAACAGTAACAGCATAATTCTGATTAGTAGCATTGATCAAATTGATCCATGTTTCAAAGTGTTTAAATTTGTAACCCGTTCTTGCGTTGAAGACTGTGAAACCCTTATACCTGGACGTATTTTGCGGGTCAGTAAAATAGGAGCCCAGGCTCTGGCATTCTATTCCAATCCTGAAGCCTTTAAAGTAATGAGGTTTGTAAGTTATCTCTCCGTTCAAAATGTACGAAGGTGATTGTGGCATATCATTTCCTGAAAAACTTTTTCCCTGCTGAATGAAGTCCAGGTATTTATGCTTTGCAACAGTACTGCCTACACGAAATTGTAAATCCTTTACAGGAGCATATTTTATATTCAATTCTATGCCCTTATGACTGGTTTTTCCGGTATTTTCATTGATGTAACTGCCATTGGCTATTTGTGTAAGGACGATTTCATTTTTACCCTGGAGACTATATAATGACGCCTCTGCATAACCCTTCAACTCTGCAAAAGCGAACCAACCACCTACTTCATAATTATTGTAAGAGGAAGGTTTTAGGGTAGGAACCTGCACACCAGTGTATAAGTCAGTGATATTAGGCGGAGCAAATCCAACGCTATAATTAGTGTAAATTCCCCTGTCATTTCCAAAATTATAAGTAGCTCCAATTTTTGGGGAAAAGTGATCAAAATGATTAGCAGCATCTGGTGCGCCGGAGTAAGCGCCCGGTGGTAAGTGATTGTCAAATTTATAATCCAGGCGGTCGTAACGTGCGGCTACGACGATTCTTAATTTGGCTACAGGATTATATTCTAATTGGGTATATGCTGCTGTATTCAAAAGGGCAACGTTATAATCGGTAAGAGTGCTATCTGTCGGTTGATACTGAAAATAAACACCGTTGGGATCCTTGTCAATGCTGATAAAATTAGCCAGGTAACTTGCAGGACTATAATCCACACTCACACCTGTGATCCATTTTGCATTAATTGAATTGATTTTTTTTGAATGCTGGATGATGGCTCCAAAACTGTGGAATGCATCGTCATTAATTTGACCCGTGGCTTTGGATGGATTATCCGCTATGTCAGCAATATAATAGAAAGGATTCTGCCCAATGGATGAGTGCCTGTAAAAAAGTGAAAAGCTGGTACTGTTACTTTCATTCCATTCTTTTGTAAGCGTGCTTCTAAGCCTTAAGGCATTTACTTTCCGATAAGTGAAACGGTACAAACTAGCATAATTTTTACTGTAAAATTCTGCACTGTCTAATCCTCCTGTTTGGTCAGTATTGTAATTGATATAATCGGCTACTGTGGTCAATTTTGTTTTATCATTAAAAGCATAATCAGCTCTTAAGGTAATCGCAGTTTTATGAAAATCGTTATGATCTGCTACAGCCTGAGTTTGATCTGCATAATATCCTCCTACATAAATTCCCAGCTTTTTATAAGTATTACTCAAGCTGAAATCAGTACGCTTATACCCACGGGTTCCCGCTTCCGCCTGTATTTTCCCCGAAAGAACCGGCGACGTTGATTGAGTGATAAAATTAATAGCGCCGCCAACTGCTTCACTTCCATATAATGAAGAAGCGGGCCCTTTAATTACTTCTATTCTTTGCAACGATGCCTGGTTTATTTCGATCAAAGCATTGTGATTGAAATCACCAACTGTTCTTATTGGAATCCCATCTTCAAGATAAAGAAATAGGTTGTTGTAGCCTAATGGTTGCCTAATCGCCATGCTGTGTTGTTCATTGCCCAGGTCAACCATAAAGACACCCGGCACTTTGTTCACCAGCATATCCAGCCGTGTGGCTTTTGTATCGTTTATTTGTGTTTTGGAAATGACGTCAATGGCTACCGGCACACTGGTTCTTTTCTGTGCTTCACGGTTTCCAGATACGATTATTTCATTCAAACTGCCGAAAGATGGTGTGAGATAAATCACCTTTTTTTGCCTGCCTGACCGGTAGGCAGGTTCATTTACTGCTTTTTTTATAGTGGAGTAGCCTATTGAAGTTATTTCAATACTATCTGCATCGGGCAATGAAAAATTCCCATTTTGATCAGATACGGTGTTTATTTTATGTTGTAAATCTGAAATTGTTGCTCCCTGCAAAGCTTGATTGGTAGCAGCATCTATGATGGTTCCCGTTATTCTTTTTTGGGCAAAAACCATGCTTATTACCATCATTGACAGTACAGTTAAGCATATACGCTTATTCATCTGTAAAAAAATTTGAATTGAAAAATATTTTATCCTTTTTTTGAAAGGATAAACCGTGCAATAACTTAATTATAAGAGTAATTAAGCAGTAGGTGGATGAAATATAGATGAATGAAAAGATAGTGTGCTATTTTCATTCCTGATAAAATACCGTAATTTGGAGATAGTGAGTGAATTCTTTATTGTGAAAGGTTTTGGTACAAAGAATGGTACCATGTCAAATTTATCATTCCTTGAGACAGGTGATTGTTGATCCTGTTTTTCCTGATCTTTTATTTTTTTGGAAAGATAACATTTGCCGTCGCAATGCATCATTGGCTTATCCTTATTGACACAAAAGTTTTTATTGATATAAGAGCGATTCAGATAAAAATCTGCACGGATAATAAACGTACTAAAGGTCTGTACGAAAATGCTGAAAGTTAAAAATATGGTTGCGAAGATTTTCAATTAAAAACTAATAATAACTTTTGCAAAGATAGCCCACAAAAAAATAAGCGAATGAATTTGAGAATATGATCGTTATCATTTATAAAAATGATTTAAAGACATGCGCAACTATGTAATATTAAAATCATTTCGATTTCTTATCACTGCATTTGAGTTGATTGATGTGAAAAAGGTTACAAGTCTTTTCAATCCGACGTGAAAATTGCAAAATAAATCGCATTTACATATATTTGGGCTCACCCGTTTTTTTAATTGTTGCATATGAAAACTAAAGCTATGAGAGAATTCATTTTAATCCCCGTTTTTCTTTTAGTTTCTTCACTTGATTTGTTTGCTCAAAATCGTACTGAAGATTTTGAAATCACACTACCTGAACAAAAAATTGGCAATAGCCTTTATAACATGATCGCGTTTATTGATTCCAGGTACGACACTACATTTATGGGGATTGTACAACTTGGGGCGTTTAATAAGAAAGCAAAAGTAGTTCCTGAAACGCCTTTCTCAACACAATTAAAAAACGTATTAAATTCCCTCACAGATGCTACTTCAAAAGATGGGGAATTACTTTTTCAACTGAGGCAGTTCAACTTTGCCGAGGTAACCGGAGCAATGAGCGAGAAAGGATACTGTTATGTCAGAGCTGACTTGTATGCAAGGCTGGATGGCAGTTATCAAAAAATAAATTCAATTGATACGGTAATTTTTATAAAAGCAATGGATGTGACAAGAGCGCTTTTCAGAAAAGGAAGTAGAACAATGACCGATTTTATAGCCGGCAGTCTTTTAAAAAAACCTTACGATTCAAATTATTATTCTTTAAATGATGTGATTAAAATGGATAGTATTGAAAAACGCAGGATTAAAGTGTACAATACTTCAAAGTATA
>JBDTGD010000299.1:0-2110 GCA_039937595.1 Ginsengibacter sp.
AGGGTTGAAAATTGCGGTCAAATGTTGAATGTGAGTTTGCGCGGTATGGCCTATTTGCTTCTGATTATAAAATGTTGAGATTTTCAAAAACCTTTTTAAACTTGTCCCTGTTATTTTGAAAGCCTAAAAATATTTTATTTCTTACTTTTGCAAAAACAACACACTCATGAAAGTCAACAGGCAACTTATATTCAGTTTTATTTTATTAATTGTTATTGCTTCATTATATAGGATAATGCCCAACCGTCCTTATGGTTTTGCACCCCAAATAGCTATGGCTATTTTCGGAGGCGCTATTATAAAAGATAAAAAATTCGCTTTTCTTCTTCCTATTTTAGCCATGTTCGTTTCTGACCTTTTGTATCAATTATTATACATAAATGGTTTAGGAAAAATATACGGATTTTACGATGGGCAGGTCTTGAATTATATTTTATTTGCAGGCCTTACTGTATTCGGATTTTTTATTAAAAACTTTAATGTAAAAAGAATTGTAATTGCTTCTATTGCCGCGCCTACGGCCTATTTCCTTGTTTCTAATTTTTTAGTGTGGGCAAGTTCGTCACCATTAGCGGGGTTAGGCAGGCCAAAAACTTTTAGCGGATTGATGATGTGTTATGGAGATGGATTACCTTTTTATCCCTGGAGTTTAGCATCTACTTGTATTTTTTCTGTCATCCTGTTTGGGAGTTATTATCTTGTGAAAAGGCCGGCCTCCAATACAATCACTGTTAGAAATTAAATTTTGTCGTCTGAATTCATTATCGTTTTCTTTCCAACTTAAAAAGAATGTTGATAATCGCAGTCCAATTTTTTGACTCATGATAGCACGTATTTTTTTTGGAATTAAAGAAACTCCCATTGGTGTAGATGAATTTTTATTGAAATGCCCATCTTGTGAAGGATATAATATGGCTGATGTAATGGTAGTTAGTAAATATTTTCATTTTTGTTGGATACCTTTTTTCCCTATTGAAAAAGATGCAAATGTTATTTGCCAGACTTGTGGACTAAAAAGATATGGAATGAACTTTGACTCAAAATCCATTGATAATTATGAACAAGAAAAGGGGAAATTTAAGCACCCCTGGTTTACTTATATAGGCTCAACAATTTTTCTTTTAATTTTTGTCGTTGCTATAGCAGCATCAATATTTTAAAAAAACCGGGACTAGCTACCTAATGCCTGCTACCTGATACTTCACCTATGGCCAATCACAATAATACCGGGCATCTTGGAGAAAAGATGGCTGGTGAATATCTTTTAAAAAAAGGATTTAATATACTTCACAAAAATTGGCGCCACAGCCATTGGGAAGTAGATGTGATTGCTTCGCTCAATGATACGTTACATTTTATAGAAGTAAAAACAAGAAGAACCAACAAGTTTGGGTTCCCTGAAGATGATGTTACTAAAAAGAAGATGGAAAATCTAATCAATGCGTCCGAAGAATATCTTCTTTTGCATCCGGAATGGAAACGAATTCAATTTGATATCTTATCAATAAATATTTTTAAAAATCAGCCCGCAGAATATTTTTTTATTGAAGATGTTTATATTCCTTGATCGCTCGTTAGCTGAACACAAATTGCCACGAATTTGTATTTGAAAGAATATTAAAATTTTTGATTTTCAGGTTCCCAATTATACAACAAGACTGAAGCGTATCACCCAACACTTAAAATTAGAAATCCGAATAATTCCTTCGTTTACTGATCCCTGATACCTGATCAGTCATCCCTGCAACCTCATCCCTCCATCATAAGATCCGCTAATACCATTGCTGTTACTGATTCTAAAACTACAGGAACCCGCAAAGCAATACACAAGTCATGCCTTCCTTTCACAGAAAAGGACTCTACATTTCCGGTTTCTACATTCAGCGTTTGTTGTTCTTTTGGAGTAGATGAAGTTGGCTTTACCACGATTCGGAATACTAATTGATTGCCATTGGTTATTCCCCCAACTATTCCACCGGCATTGTTGGTAGCAGTAGTGCCATCTGCATTTATGATGGCATCATTATGTTCAATCCCAAACATTTTGGCCGCTGCAAATCCTGCTCCAAATTCAATTCCTTTAACTGCAGGAATTGAGAATACCGCGTGA
>JBDTGD010000300.1:0-3494 GCA_039937595.1 Ginsengibacter sp.
AGTTTAATGAAATTCCGTTTGAAGGAAGTTGGACTGTTGCGCAGGTTGGGGATCATTTATTAAAATCTTATGGACTGGTAGAAGTATTAAATGATGGCCCCGTAAGAAAAACAGAAAGGTTGCCGGGTAAAGCGGTTGAACAGGTAAAAAAAATATTTCTTGATTTTGATGCGAAATATAAATCGGCAGAAGCGCTGCTGCCAACTAAGGAACCAATAGAAAAAGAGAAATTATTAAGTGATTTGCAAAAAAGAATATCTCAGATAAGGGAAGTAAGCCAAACAAAAGATTTGACTGAAACATGTCAAGGACTGCCTTTTAAAGGAATTGGTGAATTGACAAGATTGGAATGGCTTCATGTTGTCTTATATCATACCCAAAGGCATATTCATCAAATGAAAAATATTTCTAAAAAAATAAACAAATGAATATGAGAAAATTAATATTATTCAACATGATGACTGCAGATGGTTATTTTGAAGGACATAACGAAGACATTAGCTGGGGCAGGGTTGATAAAGAAGTGAATGAATTTATCACGGAACAAATGAAAACAGGAGATACTCTTTTGTTCGGGAGAAAAACATTTGAAGTAATGGAAAATTTCTGGCCTACGGATAAAGCTTTTGAACAGGATCCTGTTATAGCCCCAATGATGAGCAGCTTCACTAAAGTTGTTTTCTCGACAACAAGGAAAAATTCAAGGTGGGAAAATACGAAATGGTTTAAAGCAAATGTATTGGAAGAAGTAGTTAAGCTGAAGGAACAGAAGGGGAAAAATATGTTTGTCTTTGGAAGTGCAGACCTTTGTAAAACCGTAATAAAACATAATTTGATAGATGAATTTCGGTTGATGATACATCCGCTAACGTTGGGAAAAGGAAAATTATTTTTTTATACAAAAATGGATTTTGAACTTTTAAAAACGAAAGTATTTGGCAATGGTAATGTATTGCTTTTTTACCGGCCTATAAAAGAAACAAATCTTAAAAAATCATAAAGATTCCCCTGAAAGTTGGCCTCAAGTGGAGCCATATAAATGGTGACGCAGACAAGCTGAGTATGGGAAATGAAATAAAATGCAACCAATAAATAATTAATTCTTAATCTTTAAAAACAAAAAACAATGAAAGGAGTAAACCCTTATCTGAACTTCAACGGTAACACCGAGGAAGCATTCAATTTTTACAAATCAGTTTTTGGCGGAGAATTCTCACTGATAATGCGCTTTAAAGATACGCAGGAAGCAAGTAAATTGCCAGCAAATGAGCAGGAAAAAATCATGCATATTGCCCTTCCGCTCAAAAATGGAACTATCTTAATGGGGACAGATGCTTTGGAATCTATGGGGCAAAAGCTGACTACCGGGAATAATTTTTACATCTGCGTCAGCACTGGAAGCAAAGAAGAAGGCAATGAAATTTTCGATGCGCTATCTGTAGGTGGCAAGATTGGAATACCCTATGAGAAACAATTTTGGGGTGCATGGCATGGCCAATTTACTGATAAATTCGGTATACAATGGATGATAGATTTTGATGAAAATTATCAATAAATTTTATGAATACAACAATCGTTAAAAACAATAAAAGGGACAGAATCATTTATTGGATTTCTACCGGGCTTATCGCTTTATTTGAATTGTCAGGCGCATTCTTTATGAACAGCCAGGTGGCAATTGATGGTATGCATCATTTGCGACTGCCGGATTGGTTTCGCTGGGAAGTTAGTATTGGCCACGTAATTGGCGGCATTTTGCTGATCGTTCCAATTAATAAAAGAATTAAAGAATGGGTATATGTTGCCTTTGCCATTGATTTTATTTCCGCCTTTATAGCTTATCTGTCCATTGATGGAATAACGGGCAATACTTTTTCTCCCTTGATAACTTTAGGCATATTAATTGTTTCGTATATCTATTATCATAAATTGAAAAATTTAAAAGATGGTGGAAGTATTTAAAACAAATGTCTACGAAGAAGAGAGGTCGACAATTATTATTCAGAAGCTTCGTCAATATTTTCCGGAGAATAAAATAAATTTTGACCTGGATGATTGTGATAAAATCTTAAGGGTGGAAGGGGAAAATGTTTTCTCAGGAAAAATCATGGAATTATTAAACCGGGAAGGACATGAATGTGAAATACTGGATTAAACCGGAAATCCGGCTGGCTCGAAGATAGAAACGGTGTTTCATGGCAAATTGTTCCAACAGTCTTCATGGAACTTATATCTCAACGGGGTAAAGAAAAATCAAAGAGGGTGATTCAGGCAATGATGAAAATGAAGAAATTTGATATTAAAAAATTGGAGGAGGCGTAGCGGTCGGTACCGAAGGTCAGTACCGCGGGTTTAGAAGTGTAATTTTTTTAAGTAAAAAAACTTCTGTTTTTTGGGATACACTTAATGATAACCGCGGTCTGACGCCAGGCGTACCGACCGCTACTAAATCTTCACTTCTTGCTAAAGAAAAATAACCACTTAAAACAAATGAATATGGAGACAATTCACAAACCAACAATTACTATAGAAACAACCGTAAACGCCCCGGTAACAAAAGTGTGGGACTATTGGACAAAGCCTGAGCACATTATCAAATGGAACCAGGCATCCGATGAGTGGCATACCACAAACGCTGAGAACGATCTACGCAAAGGTGGAAAATTTTCTTCCAGGATGGAAGCCAAAGATGGAAGTTTCGGATTTGATTTTGGTGGTATCTATGACGAAATCAAAGAAAATAAATACATAGAATACACGATGGGTGCTGGCAGAAAAGTAAAAATATTTTTTACTTCTCAAAACGATCAGACCAAAATTGTAGAAACATTTGAGGCCGAAAATACGAATTCAATAGAAATGCAGAAAGGTGGCTGGCAGGCCATCCTGGACAATTTTAAAAAATATACTGAAACAAATTAATCAATTTGAATAATTTCTTTTTCAAAGATATACGTCACGCACAACGTAAAATGCAATTCTGTTAACGAACACATGTCTTTTTCTCCAAAAACATCCAAAAGAAAATCAATTTTATGAGCACGTGTTGTTTCCACATTCCGTATTGAAGAGTCAAAATCTTTAAAACTTATTCATTTACTGCTAATTCTTTATTTCAATAACAGCAACAGCAAATGGTTTAAGCGTAATTGAAGTACCTGTAAGATGATCCTGAGTTGGAGCATTCTCATTACTGGCGCCGTCCACCGAAAACATTTCAGCATCCTTTATTCCAGCCGGTAATTCTAGCTGAATATCCTTGTTTCTCTTATTAATCAACAACAGCTTTTTGCCTTTGTTAGTTATGAAAGCCTGCGCTACTACCTGGGAAGAATTTACATCGGTATTCACCAACTTATCGCCCGTGCCAAAATTATCCTTTAATAATTTTAATACCCAATACCTCGCATTAGGCTTTGCGTCTTTCCAGTCTATCATCGTTACGTCCGGATATTGTGTGGGGTACCCAACTAATTGAGATTCTCCTGCCACAT
>JBDTGD010000301.1:0-1596 GCA_039937595.1 Ginsengibacter sp.
GCGTTGGTCTCTATGCTGTCAGCAATTAGATCCCGACTTACGAGGCTGAAGCGCATCCCATCAGTTCCCATACTTATTCCATCGCTTACTCCAATTGTATAAAAACGCAGGCCTAACAAGCCCTCCACGCCATTTACACTTTTCTTTACATCTGTTGCAAAGTCGTTTAAATGCATGTTACAGGGATTTCCGTCCCAGCCCATACTCACAATTCCAACCTGTGCTTTATTAAAATCTTTCTCCTGGAAACCGATGGCATAATACATGGCTTGTGCTCCGGGAAGTGTTTCGTCCTGTGTAAGGGTTTTACTGAATTTATTCAGTTCGTTTTCTTTTAAATTTTCGCTCATGTTATAAATTGAAATCTTGATTATTTGTTTGTTTACTTGTTAGTATCATTTATTAAATTGAAATCCTGCTTATTTGTTCGTTTACTGTATTGCTATCAGGAAAATTAATTTACTTCGTCTGATAATTCTGATTCTTTCTTTTCGCTAACGAGATTTTTATATTCCCTCTGAATGATGTAACCTAAGGAATTTGCCCATTCCTTTTTAAAAGAAATATTATCCAGTGAATTCATTCCGATTATCTCTGCCGCAGTACCGCAGAAGAAAGCGCTGTCAGCGCCGCGTATTTCATCAATCGTAATTTCTTTTTCAGTAGCGTCAATACCAAGCGATTCACAAATTTCAAAAACAGTAGCCCTTGTGATTCCAGGCAAAATGCTTCCCGGTTGCGGCGTAAAAAGTTTCCCATCATTCTCAATAAAAATATTGGCACCGGGGCCTTCAGCTACATATCCATTTACATCCAGCAACAGCGCTTCATCAAATCCCTTTGCCTTTGCTTCCTGTGATGCAAGAATAGAATTTACATAATGTCCAGTAGCCTTTGCCTCAATTTTAAATGCTTTTGGATTGGGCCGCTGAAATGAAGATGTCATTACTTTTAATAATTTTTCTCCCAGAAACGGCTCCATCTTCCACGTTTCAATCGCTATAAAAGATTCTTTATTTACGCTGAAACTCATATTAGCCGGTGCATACACAATTGGCCGGATATAGGCGTCCTGCAAATTGTTCAGTTTCAAAACTTCATAGGTGGCTTTTATCAGTTCCTCACTGGTCCAGTCGTAGGGAAGGTTGAGCGCTTCCGCAGATTTTTTTAACCTGTCAAAATGCTCCTGCTCTTTAAAAATTTTTGTTGTTCCTTCTTCAGTTTTATACGAGCGGATACCTTCAAACACGCCATAGCCATAATGCAGCGTTTCACTATACAAATCGATTTTTGCTTCTGAAGCTTTTACGATTTTTCCATTCAGATAAATAAAAGTGTTTTCGTTGTAATACATAATTTCTTTTTTTTGATGTAGGTTTTTAAATTAAAAAACCCGCCTCTTTTTGGAGGCGGGCTATTTTCTTAATGATAAATTTTTAAATAGTGGTTCCACCTCCATGAAAGGATGCAATAATGACTACGACCACAATTAGAATTGCAATTGCGTTTAGAATATCATTATTTAGTTTGCCCTTCAACATGAATGTGAAATTGAAATGCAAACTTAGCATACCTTTTTGAAAAACAAAGAACTTT
>JBDTGD010000302.1:0-4093 GCA_039937595.1 Ginsengibacter sp.
ATTTTTTTAGATGCCGGAAATATTTGGCTTTACCGAAAAGACACGCTGCAACCCGGAGGTCAATTTACAAAAAATTTTATCAGTCAGCTTGCGGTAGGAACGGGTGTAGGCTTGCGTATCAATTTGAGTATTCTTTTATTAAGAGTCGACCTTGGTATGCCGTTAAGAGACCCATGGCTGCCGGCAGGACAACGATGGGTAATTGACCAAATTGATTTCAGCAGCAAGCTATGGAGAAAAAATAATCTTGTGCTAAACCTTGCCATTGGATATCCGTTTTAAATTTGATCACAGTAAACCAACAAATATGAAGGAAATTAAATTATTCATCAGCGCGTTCATTTGTTGTGTCATCTTTAGCTGTCATTCCAATGATAAGGAAAAAGTTACTTCTGAGGAAATTCCCGACAGCACTGTATCAGCAGGGATTGCATCTGATTCTGCGAAAACAATAACCAACCAGGCAATGATATGGACTGTTGACGATGAAAATCCCAAAAAGGAACAATTAAAAAAACCTGTGAACGCAATACCTGACAGTTTTTCTACCGCACATGTTATTCAACTAATCAATGACAATTTCTCCGGCATTCAAATGGAATTGATAAAAGTGTCTAATGATACTGTGTATGTAAAAATTCCGGATGATACGAGGCTAACCCAGAAAATAGGAAATACCGGCGCGGAAAATTATTTTGCTTCTGCTACATTTACTTTGACCGAATTGAAGAATATAAAATATGTAAATTTCGCATTAGAACCCGGCGATCATGCAGAACCGGGTGTCTTCAGCCGGGAAGATTTTAAAAGATTGAGATAGTATTTGATTATTTTGTTTGAGAAATGGCCCATTTTACGAGTGCTTCAGCCGCCTGGAAATTCTGAAAATCGGTTGGTAATTTCCTTCCATCTGTGTACTCGTTATAAAACCACGGATCACCAACCACAAAGACAGTTCCTTTACCAATTTTAGCAACGGCAGCGACATTGGTATCTCCTTCTTTAAGAACCGGGTAAGCAGGTGGATTTAAAGAAAGCGAAGAATATTCTTTAATGTAAACTTTGTTGATGTTTTTGAATATCGTGTTACCGGGTTCAATATCAATTTTTGCCATATCAAAGTTTCGCCCGGTTTCCTTGTTCTGGCAATCGAAATTAAACTGAATGCCAAAACGAGCTACCAGTTTATTAAAATGAGGAAATTCAACATTGGCTGAGTCGTTACTGAATAACAAAAGCACCCCACCATTTTTTACCCATTCATAAATTGAATTGATATCCTTTTCATTGATATAATTTGGATGCTTACTTTCCTTTTCATTATCCGGATCAACG
The DNA here is from genome assembly GCA_039937595.1 of Ginsengibacter sp. Taxonomy (GTDB): domain Bacteria; phylum Bacteroidota; class Bacteroidia; order Chitinophagales; family Chitinophagaceae; genus Ginsengibacter. The sequence continues at coordinate 1,336 of JBDTGD010000302.1, forward strand.
ATGATATAAATAGAAGAATTTTTTAAATTTTCCAGTGTGGGAGCCACTTTAAGGGAATTTGTTTTTACACCATACTTATGAAAAATATTACCAAACATTGAATAGCCGTTGATATCCATTTCATCCCAGATATAATGGAATTGCTCTGGTTTGCCAAAAATATCATTTCTCGTTTCATGGTTAAAATAATAATCAAGCGTAACTGTTTTTCCTTTACCTACAGAAAGGGTTGGCAACAATTCCATCTCATTTGACGCGAGTAAAAACGCGCCAACTCCTTTAGCATCGTTGGTTACTACTTTTTCTTTTACATAATATTCATAACTACCATCGCGGTAAGGATGACCACCGAGACCTGAGACGCCTACCGTACCCTCCAAATTCGTTTGTCCATTATCGTTAGTAATGAATTTTTCAATAATTCCTGCGCATCCTTTTTTTGCTATTGGTAAATAAGAGGAAGGTAAATATCCAAGACGAACGCCTTTGAGTAAAGAATAAACGAACATGCAGCTTGCAGACGCTTCAGGATAATTCCCTTCTCTGTTTGGAAAATTTAATAAGTCCCACCATAAACCTGTTTTTTGATCCTGGACTTTCGCAACTGCGACAGCAAATTTTTTTAAGATTTCAATTAACTCTTTTCTTTTCGGATTATCATTTGGAAAATAAGGCAATGCATCAACCAATGCCATTCCATACCAACCCATAGCGCGCGCCCAAAAATTAGGAGAAAGGCCGGTGGTTTTATTAGCCCACGCCTGTTGTTTCGATTCGTCGTAACCGTGGTATAACAATCCTGTTTTAGAATCACGTGCGTGTTTTTCAATTATTATAAATTGATTTGCGATATCATTAAAGTCAGAATCCTCTTTAAATGTTGCAGCCCATTCAGCGTAAAATGGTTCTGCCATATAAAGCCCATCGAGCCACATTTGATTGGGATAAATTTTCTTATGCCAAAAGCCTCCTTCATTTGTGCGTGGCTGTTGTGTTAGCTGGTCTCTTAACGTGGCTGCTGCTTTATAATATTTTTCTTTTCCGGTTGCTTTATAAAGCGTAAGTAAAATTCTGCCGCATAAAACATTATCAAGATTATAATCTTCTTTATTATAAGTCCGGATTGTGCCGTCATCCTCAACAAAATGATCCATGCTCTTTTGGATGTATTCAAAATATTTTCCCTCGCCGGTAGCTTCCCAAAGGCCTTCGATTCCTTTTAAAACAACTCCCTGGTCATAAGCCCATTTTACAGGCCTGGCTTCTGCACTATTAGCCAATGAATCACTCCAAATATTCATAACAGTTGCAGCCATTTTTTCGGCATACGAAGCTTCTTTTTGTGCGTTTGCAATAAACGAAATAGATACAAAAAGAAAAAAAGCAATGATTACTTTCATTTTAAAAAATTTATTTTACTGAAAAGTCTTTTTTATCTGCGCCGTATTCAAATTACATTACTTGAAAGCAGAAAGTTTTACCAAAGGCAATTTATTGATTTGTGCATTAAAAAAAACATCAACCTCATAATTAAATAGGTGAACAAAGCTATTTTCTTTAAGCGAGATCATAATTCATTTGAATGTTGATTAACAATTGTAACCTTATATTTCTTAATAGCCATAATATTCCAGGTATCTATTTACGCAAACGATACCGAAAATGAAGTCATACAGGAGTAACTATTCTTAAATTAGATATTGAAGCAAGATGTCTTGGATCAATTTCTCTCTTTGCCGAATTCACTCTTGTTAATTGCAAGGCATGCCGTCCATCTTGTATAGGTGACAATAGATTATTTTTTGCATCCGGGAACCAGGCAACCGATAAACTAATATGCGTAAACGAATATTTATAAATTATTTTCTTTTATAGGATCCCAGCTTTCTAACCCTGAAAAAATATTTTTTACATTATAGTTTTCAGCCTGTTTTTTTGTAAGTTGATGCGACCAGGAAACTCTTCGATTCATAGTGGCTCCTGCGCCGGTTGAATTCCTTTCAGCGTAATAAACAGTTTTAAAGTTGTCTGTTTCCTGCCAGTTGCTCCAGCCTTCTGGATTTATAAAGGCGCCCATTTTAGAATTGATAAAAACAACCTTTGCATATTTTCGCCAGGGACGCCCAAGATAAACATTATTGATGCCCGGCGCTGCTTCTATGGTACAGTTTTTAAACACAAATCCGTAAGAAACACCATTAGGAGTTGAGGCCGCCGTAATGTAAGAATCAGCTTTACATTTGATCGTGCATTTTTCGAACAACGCTGTGGCTTCGCCGAAAATAAAATCCGTCGTTCCTTCAATGTAGCAATTGAAAAAATATTGCCGGTCGTTCTCACCAGCAACATATAAAGTATCCTGGTTGCCTAAAAACTTACAATTAGAAAAAGAGCAACGATCGGCTTCAACGCTAAGTGCAACAGCTTGTCCAACCGGGCCGGAAGTATTTTCAATCGTTAGATTCTTTGCATGAAAATCATTCCCCTGTACTAACACAGTCGACGTATAAAAAGTACTGTTACGTCCTTTATCTATTTTTTTAAAATAGTCATCATAAGAAATAATGGTGCTGTCTCTGCTTTCGCCAATTAATGAAATTTTGGTATTCCATGAAGGAATAAAAACTTTTTCATGATACATACCATTTTTGATAAATATCCTGATGCGATCGTCAGGAAAAGCTTTGCTCGCTTCAATCGCTGACTGGATCGTTGTAAAATCACCGCTTCCATCTTTTGCTACGACATATTCATACTT
>JBDTGD010000303.1:0-2320 GCA_039937595.1 Ginsengibacter sp.
AAAGATTTCAACAGTTGTTTTTTATAATATTTGTCAATCAGAAGAAGTCCGTCTCTGCTGCACCTCAAGCCTTCAGACACAGCAGATATTTTGCTGAAAAGATGATTCGATTTTTCTGCTAACGCTATTTTCCCGGCTAAAAATTCATAATGCCAATATCTCCATTCAGCGTTGATTTCTGAGGCAAGAAATTCTAATTTTTCTTCAGGAGCATTTAAAAATGCGCTGCCTTTTTTAAACATAATTTCCCGGAAGGGAGCTGTATTCCATAGCCTGTCTACACATTCAGTCGTTCCGGTAACAAAGACAGGTTTGCTGTACTTAGGATTCATTAATTTTAATACATTCAAAATTTGTTGATCCCTGTCATCCCTCGTTGGCTTTTCCATCAGCCGCTGGTATCCGGAACCTTTTGAAATGAATCCACCATCACTTGTTTCGTATTCTTTATGAAGTTTACCGTTGTAATATTCAAAAAGCATTGATTTTGTTTCTCGTGAGAACAAAAGAAAAAATTCAGCTTGATTATTCATATTGGCTACAAGATCTAAAATCGAGATATTTTTATTAAAATAAATTAAAGGCTTTGTAAAAAAATTCAAATAGGTAATTCTTTCTTCATCCGGGCCAATCAATATTGCAACACTTTTCTTGTTGGTGTTATAATTCAGCCTGTTAAAAATTCTTTCCAATCTTGCAAGAGTACTTTTTTGAAATGCACTATTGTAATTTTCTTTCAATTTTATTTCTACGGATTTTGTGATGTACTCAAGAGTGCTTTGTATAAGCCTTTTATCCTGCATAGAAGGCTGAAAGGGAAAAGTAATGCCCAGTTTTGTAATTGGAAATTGATTTTGTTTCGTTTCCCTGTTAACTTTTTTTGGGGTAGTTGCAAAAAGCATGACGTTGTACTGGTTTAACAATAAGTTTAGTCAATTATTTCTGCAAAGTTATCCCGTTGGATTTTTCTAAAGAATGATCTACATCATTCCTTTTCCTAATCGTTATCAGTAAATTGATTTGGTTTGTGACTGAACCTAAAAAGGTACTAGTGACCAGCGAGATAATCCATACTTTTGGGTTCAACTAAAATGCAGAGTAAACAAAGAAATAACCAGGATTTCCAATTTCGCTAAAAATAATTATAAGCGAATGGAATAATTGTTTCTGCTTAATAATTATTTTTATCAAATAACAACATCAAAAAGTTTGAAAAATGATTAAAAGAAGTAAATGTCAATCGCTCTCAGCGACCAGAATAAGTTGGCTCATTTTTTTTCTGACAGCCATTTTTCCATCTGCGTTCGCTCAACAGCCAACCGATTTTACGTCTTTTAAACCGGGTGCTGAATGGCGTGCTGACGATGGCCTTCCTATTGATTGTCATGGTGGCAATATCATTTATGTTGATTCTCTAAAAACCTTTTTCTGGTATGGCGAGCATTATGGAAATCCACGGGGCGCTGCCTGTTATTCTTCGAAAGACTTGTACAACTGGAAAAACGAAGGTGTTGTAATGACAAAAGGAGATATAGAAATTTTTGAACGGCCAAAAGTTATTTATGATGAAATCAATAAAAAGTATGTTATGTGGTTTCATTATGACGGCAACCGTTATTCGATTGCGGAACTTGGTGTTGCCGTAAGCGATAAACCAACGGGCCCGTTTAAACTTCAAAATCATTTCCGGCCAAATGGTCATGAATCAAGAGACATTGGTCTTTATGTAGATCCGGAAACAAAAAAAACCTATATCGGTTACGCTGCGGACCATGTGAATCGTACGATCAGGATGGTAGAATTATCCGGTGATTATCTAAATGTAACGGGCAATGATGTTGATATCAATGCGCATTGTGAAGGGCCTGGAATTTTGAAAAAAAATGGAACGTTTTACCTTCTTACCAGTGGATGTTCTGGATGGACGCCTAACCCCGGACATTATTACACATCGAAAGCCATTACAGGGCCATATGCCATACAGGGTTCTCCATTTGTTGGCGACGCAGGAGACAATTCATTCAACTCTCAACCTTGCTATATTTTTAAGATACCCGGTTATAAAGATGCCTATCTCTACATGGGCGACAGATGGAACGGATCAGGAAGTCCCAAATCACAATATGTTTTTTTGCCGATTACCATAACTCCCGGCGGCCAGATGGAAATTCATTTTTACCGGGAGTGGGATCTTAATATTTTTACCCCGGAAAAGAAAAAGTAGCCTGAGCTATCGCTACTGGTAAGTTAACCTTGGAATGCTGCTTTTCCCACAAAAACACAAAGGGCCACAAAGTATTTTCCGTGGCGTTCTTCACGT
>JBDTGD010000304.1:0-2394 GCA_039937595.1 Ginsengibacter sp.
ACCACCGAAATATTACACTTCTAACTGGTTAGAAACAACAAAGGACAAAGCAGTATTTTATGCTGACTTTTTAAAGGATGGTGCCAATTATAAATGTACTTCGTATTGGATCAACACCAGCACTGTACGGGGAAAATCTACTTATGCAGATACTACAATGTTGCATCCTGTTGGATTGCAGGGTTTGTATTTTAAAAATGGTCATGTAGAAGATTCTTCTTTTTTTGAGGATGACAAATTGAAATATTCCTTTCATTATTACCCTAACAATCAACTGGCTGCCCACTATTATTCCTCTGAAAATAATAAAGAAGGAATAACAGAAGGATATGATGACTCGGGTCGAAAAATAAAAAATTATGTTTTTCAAAAAGAGGCAGAGTTTAAAGGCGGACAAAAAGCCTGGGCTTCCTATATAATAAAAAACGCTCCGACAGATTTAACTGTAAAAGGAATTACAGAACCGGTTAGTGTAAGTGTAAATGTTCAATTTATTGTTGATGAAAACGGTTATGTTATTATGCCAAAAATCATTAAATCTTCCGGTTATAAAAATGTAGATAATGATGCCGTACAAATCATTGCCAACAGCCCAACATGGAAGAATGCGATTCAATATAACAATCCGGTGAAGGCATACAGAGTGCAACCGCTTACATTCGAAGTAAGGCCAGAGAAAAAATAATCTAATTGATCAAAATCCCCAACTTTTCATCGCCTTTAAATCTGCTGCGGCGCATTCCAATGGTGTCTTATCCTGGTATTCTTCCTGTTCTATTATAAAATACTTAATTCCTGTTTTCCGCGCATAATCAATAATTTCTTTTACTGGCAGTACACCTTTACCAAGGATAGTATTTTCATAAACGTTTCCATTTGGCGCGGGAGCGTCTCTTTTCATTTCATCTTTTACATGCATCGAAAAAAATCTTCCGGGATATTCTTTCAGAAAATGCAATGCCCTGCCACCCGGTTCATACATATTGCCAATATCCATTTGTTGCCATACTAAATTTTTATTGGTTGTCTGAAGAATAAGGTCGTAAATCAATTTCCCGTCAAGGCTGTGATTAAATTCATAATCTTCATTGTGGAAGGCAAAATGGAGCCCGGACTTTTTACAAAGTTCTCCGGACTTATTAAACATGTCCATATAATGCCTGAAGCCATCCATGGTTTTGCAAAGGCCTTCATCAACCCCGGGACTTATCAGGTATTTCATTCCAACTGCAGCAGCATCTTCAATAGTATGTTTCCATTCATCTGTAAAATCATTTTTAGATGTATCCCATTGCTCAGATCCTAAAAAGCTGTGACCACTTTCCATTCTTAATCCCGAATCTTTTAATAGTTTTTTAAAATCAGGAATAGAATATCCGTAAAATTTTCTATCAGCATAGCCCGCGGCTTCTACATATTTGTAGCCAATTGCGGCCAGTTTTTTTAAAGTTCCTTCAGGATCTTTCTTCATATCATCTCTGACGGTATATAATTGAATCCCCACGATAACGCCTGGATTTTTTTCTTTTAAAATTCCGGGCAGAAGAGAAACTCCTGCAATAGTAAGGCTGCTGTTTTTAAGGAATGTGCGACGGGAAAGAGGCATAAAAATTATTTATAAGTGGAAAAAGTTTTTTAAAAGTATGCTATATTTTTAGATTTGGGCGAAGAAAAAACAAGCCGCTGGCACCAGTCTTGGCATCTTATCTAACCCCTTATAATTTGAGATGCACGTCGATTATCCAGGAAGTGTGCGAACTAATTAATTAATTTTACAATTATGAATGAGGATTTTTTAAACAAAAAATTACAGGAAAGAATTGCAGCTAATGCTTTACGTTCTTTGAAAATAAATAAAGCTCATGAAAATAATACCATGATTGATTTTTGCAGCAACGACTACCTTGGCATTGTAAAAAATAGATTGATTGAGACTGAAATTTCTCCTGTACTTTCTCATGGAAGCACAGGCTCAAGGCTTCTCTCCGGCAATTATGATCTGATTGAAGAAACTGAGAAATTTATTGCTGATTTTCATGATGCAGATGCAGGACTTATTTTCAATTCCGGTTATGATGCCAACACAGGATTGTTGAGCTCTGTTCCTCAAAAAAATGACGTTATTATTTACGATCAACTCAGTCATGCCTCATTGCGTGATGGCATTCGGTTGTCCTTCGCAACCGCATTTTCTTTTCAGCATAATGATTTGCACGACCTGCAAAAGAAGCTTTCTTCTGTTGGCCACGATGCTCAAAAGTTTATTGTAACCGAAAGTGTTTTTTCTATGGATGGTGACTTTGCGCCTTTAGAAGAAATTATCAGACTGTGCGAAAAATATAACGCCGCATTGATTGTTGACGAAGCACATGCCACAGGTGTGATAGGAGAGAA
>JBDTGD010000305.1:0-2288 GCA_039937595.1 Ginsengibacter sp.
GACAATGTGAGGTTGCTAAGGACAGGTGTGGCCGATATAGGAAAAAAAATTAGCCTGGATATTTTTTTTGAAACTGATCTTATCAATAGTATAACACGCATTCAGACGATACTCAGAAAACAGATAGAAACAGTAGAACTGGAATTGCTAAAATTGAAATTTGATTTTAATGATTACATTGGGGGAATCTTACAAGTCGGATAAAACTAAAATCATCGTCTTATAAATCTTCCTCGTTTTCTTCTAATTGACAAGAGTCTCTAATTTTTTTGCATTTAAAATAGTAATTACGCTTTCCCGGATGCTAATCAGATTTTCATCTTTAAAATCACCCAAAGTCCGGATCAAAGATTCCGTAGCGGTACCTGCAATAGATGCCAGGTTTTCCCTGGTGATTTCAATCGGAAATCTTTCCTCATTATTAGTATTGTATTTCTTAAATAACATTATCAAGGCATCAGCCACTTTTTTTCTTAGAGAATTGTAGGCCATCCCTAACAATTGATTTTCCCTTTCTGAAATATTTTGTGCTAAAAGTTGAATAAATTTCCTGCTTATGTCGTGGCTATTATTAATCAACAAATCAAAATCTTCTTTCGGTATTACTGCCAATACAGTGTCCTCTATGGCAACAGCTGTTTCATGATAATTGCAATCTTCCAGGAGGGCTATGTGGCCTAAAAACTCACCCTCATTATACAAACCTAAAACTAAAGCTTTGCCATTCTCATTAGTTTTGTAGGTTTTTACTTTTCCTTTTTGTACATAGAATAACGAGGTAGGTCGGTTATGTTCTGAATAGATCAACTGTTTCTTTTTGTAAAAATTTGTGTTCTGATCGCTTGTTAAATCCTTTATAAAATCTTTGCTGCTTACTTCCATCAGCTTTTGCATTCCTTTTAGCCCCTCATTTACGCCTTCCGTTAATACCTCAATTTTCTTAAGACGGCTTTCTACCGCAGTCAACAATTCAGTGCCGGTAAATGGTTTGGTAATATAATCATCAGCCCCCAAGTCCATTCCCTTGCGAAAATCACTGTGTTCTGATTTTGCGGTAAGGAAAATAAAGGGTTTGTTTTTAGTAGACGGATTTTTTTGCAATAGGTGCAATACGCCGAAGCCATCCAGCACCGGCATCATGATATCGCAGATAATTAGATCAGGCATTTCGTGTAAAGCAACTTCTACACCGTCTTTCCCGTTTTCAGCAGTAACCACTTTGTAGTTCGCTAATTCAAGAATTTCGGCAGTGTTTTCTCTCAGAGATTCATTATCCTCGATTAATAAGATCTTTTTCATATAATTGATTTTTGTTGCTCGGGTATTTTTCAATAAATTATTTATTAGCCGTTCATTTTAATCTCTATGAAAAACCGGGTTCCTTTTCCAGGCTCACTATCGCATTCTATTTTTCCATTCATTAATTCTGTATATTTCCTTACAATGTGGAGCCCCAATCCTGTCCCTTGAATATCAGTCGCGTTCATTCCCCGGAAGAAAAGCTCAAATAAGTGCTGGTGATCTTCCTTTGGTATTCCAATTCCATGATCCCTTACACATAATCTCATTATTGAATAAGTGACTTCTGTTTCAACCCTAATAGCTGAATTCTCTGGTGAAAATTTTATTGCATTCGATAAAAGATTCAACACTATATGCGTCAACATCGTCGGGTCAAGCCATACTTCCTCTTTCCCGCTGTGATGAAAAAATATTTTTTGTCCTTTTTTTTGAATGATCTTTATTTCATCAATATTTCTTTTGATATGCTCCCGGATATTAAAATGACTGTATTTTGGTAAAACTTTTCCTTCTTCAATTTTCCCCACACTCAGTAAATCGTTTAAAATATCGGTAAGCAGATTTACAGATGAAATAATCCGTTCAACATGTTTTTCTCTCTTAGGCTGGTCTTCAGTATTGGTATATCTCTGCAAAAGATAAGTAGATGATAAAACGGTGCTGAGCGGCGTTCTGAACTCATGTGAAGCGGTGGAAACAAACCTGGATTTCATCTCATTCAATTCTCTTTCCCTGTCAAGTGCTTTTTTTAATTCCTTTTCATTTTTTTTGGTTTCTGAAATATCAACAGCAACTCCCAGAAAACCGGTGATCGCATTTTGTTTATTCCTAAAAGCGGTTATAGAAAGTGAAACCGGAAACCTTGTACCATCTTTCTTTACATAGATCCATTCCTGTTTGTTGTCCTGGTTATTTTTCGACTTCGCTACGTAAACCTCAAAGCCGGGCTGAATTTCTTTGTTTAATTCTTTTGAAAGCTTTAAAGC
>JBDTGD010000306.1:0-4896 GCA_039937595.1 Ginsengibacter sp.
TTCAGAATATTTACCACGCATCTGCAATCTGTTCGCTTTGAAGACAAAGATTATCAAAGTTTGTATAATCTAAAAAAGGCGCGTGACCCCGGATATCATGATTCAAAAGACATTGTTTCCAAGCTAAGGAAAGGATATATATTCCGTTACGAGCAGGCGCAAATGGTAAAAGAAAAAATAGCGGAAAGTCCTTATCCTGTTGTTATTACAGGAGATTTTAATGATGTGCCTAATTCCAATACTTACTTTACCATAAAAGGCAAATTGCAGGATGCATTTTTGAAAAAAGGGTATTGGATTGGCCGTACTTTCCGCTTCATTTCGCCCACGCTGAGAATAGATTATATTTTGGCTGACAAGAAATTCAAAGTAAATCAATTCCGCGTCATTCATGTTCCTTATTCAGATCATTATCCAATTGAAGCAGATCTTGCTTATTAAATCCTTTTTTATACCTGGGCTTTTTTCCTTTGCAAAATAGTTTGAAGGGCATCTACGGCATTAAGTACCGCTTCTTCAAACGAGGCTGCGTTCTTCTTAACAAAATTATCATAACCGGGAACAATCAATCTTATATCGCAAATTTTATTTTCTAACTTGTTGGACGTATCAAGTTGCAAGGTGACTTCAGCACTAATTATCTTATCATCAAAGCGTGAAAGCTTTCCTACTTTTTCTTTTACAAAGTCCAGTAATTCTTCTTTTGCGGTAAATTTTAATGATTGAATATTAATTTTCATGAGTGTTTTTGGTTTAATTTTAAACAATAATTGCAACTTTTCGGAAGATAGATATAATAATCACAAACCATTTACTAAATCGGAACTTTATCTAATTATTAATATCACTTGTTGCTGAAGCAAGATTTCTTCTTTTTTCATTTCAACCTACAATAATTTTTATTTAGGAATAGTTATTGATAATATTTAAGAAAGTTAATTTTTTAATCAAAATTGCCTGTTTCGGCTGGAACAATTCTCTGTTTTGGTAATTTTGACTTGAAGCACCTTAAACCGTTTTAATTATGAATTTTACAATCCGATGGGCAAAGAAGATGATGTTTGTTTTAATAGGCATACAACTCATTGTATCAACCGCGAATGCTCAATATAAAACCTATAAAATTTCTCCTAAAGGAGATACTTTAAATGCAATTGATAATAAAGGATTAAAGCAGGGAAAATGGGTAGTACATGTAGATCCGCTGCGGGGCGAGCCCGGATACGAGGAAGAGGGCATTTTTGTTAATGATAAAAAAGAAGGGCACTGGCGAAAATTTAGTTTGATGGGAGATTTGATAGCCTATGAAAATTATAAGAACGGTGATAAGGATGGAAAATCAGAATATTTTAGTAACCTCGGCGACTTGATACGGGAAGAAAACTGGCGTGGCTATAACGCTGATGAGCCTTATGATACAATCCCGGTATATGGAACTGGTAGTAATGAAATTTTGAGTTATAAAATTGTAAAAGCAGAGCCATACAGCGTAAAAGACGGCGATTGGACTTATTATGAACCCGGCACGGGAAAAATAATACGAACAGAAAAATACGACAGGGGTTATTTAATTGAACAACCGAAACCGGCACTCGTGTCAGAAGAACCCATGAAAAAGATTGTGCCTAAAGAAGTTTTAGAGTGGCAGGAAAAAAATAGCCATAAGAAAAATGTAAAAGTGATAGATGGAAGTACCAGTCAATAATGCTGAGTTATTACCGGCAATTGATTATTTTATACGATAATTCCTTCATAATTGCAGCCGGCGAGAGTCCATAACTATCAATTCCAATGCTTTTAAGATTTGAATCGTGTAGTAAAATTATAATTTGTTCTATCTGCGAATAAGAATAGTTTTTCATGGTATCTAATATCTGATCTACCAGGTGGCTGTTAAAAGAAAATAACGGCTTTAAAGCTCTTTCACTTTTATCTGTCATTTGATAAACAGGTAATATTTTCGCAAAATAAGAATATAGAGACGGAAGTATTAGCTGGATTGGAACCGCTTTGGGATTGGCTTCAAAATATTGCAGAATTCGTATTGCTTTTGCATTATCTTTTTTGCTAAAGGCCGCTTGCAATTCAAAAATATTATATTCTTTGCTGATGCCTATATATTTTTCAATATCATCTTCAGTAATATTTTTGTCTTTGCCTATGTTTAATGATAATTTGTCAATCTCATTTACAATCCGGGAAAGGTCGTTCCCAATGTGATCCACTAATAAGTTTAAAGCTTTGGAAGTTATTTTAAAGCCATTTGTTTGCAAATAACCGTTTATCCACGCCGGTAATTGATTTTCATAAATTTTTTTTGATAAAAAAACTTCTCCTTTTTTCTTTATTAATTTTGAAAATTTACTGCGCCCGTCCAATGTTTTCCCCTTATAAGAAACTACAAAAACTGTAGAGCTTAGTGGATTTTCAATATAGGATTCCAGTTTTTCTATATCCTTCATTTGTTGCGCCTCTTTCAATAACACTATTTGTCTTTCTGCAAACATGGGATATCGGCGGCACGCATTGATAATATCCGCCCAGTTGGCATCTTTACCGTAAAAGACCGTTTGGTTAAATCCTGCATCTGCTTCGGAAAGAATTTTCTTTTCAGCATACTCCATTATTTCATCTATGAAGTAATCTTCTTCTCCCTCAAGCCAATAGACAGGCTTGAAATTATTTTTTTCCCATTCAGAAATTATAGAATTTGTGTCCATTTTTTCAAAGATAAATTTTTACACTTAACTTGTGCTAAAATTACTGCTTTACGAAAAATCATATTACTCCAAACTAATTGGCATGATTTTGGAAAACTGGAACGTATTATCTTAAATCTAAATAAAACTTAAACAACATGAGTTACGAAAATTTCCCTGATAGCCCGACAAATCCGGCACCGGAGGAAAAAGTTACGGTCAAAAACAATAACGGGCGTAATATTCTAACCGCTATACTGGTAATAGCGCTTTTAGCAACATGGGGATATATCATCTTTGACAGAAATAAAAACCGCCAGGAAAAACAAGATCTTACTACTCAAATAGTAAATAGTGATTCAGCTAAAAACGAGTTACAGCGGGAATTAGATGATGCGGCGCTTCGTTTAGATGCGCTTAAAACGAGCAATGTAAAAGCGGATAGTCTTTTGAAGACGAAAGATAAAGACATTGAAGGACTGCAGGCAAGAGTGCGCGCTATCATTCACGATAAAAACGCATCTGCTGCTCAACTTGCAGAAGCAAGAAGATTAATTGCTCAACTGAAAGGAAATATTGAAACATACACCGCACAGATAGATTCACTTACGGTGGCCAACGCCCAGCTGACTGAAAATAACCGGGTTGTAACACAACAAAGAGACGTAGTTCAAAAAAATTATGATTCTGCCAACCAGGTAATAAAACAAAAAGAAGATGTTATAGATGTAGGTTCTACATTACACGCTTCTGATTTTGCAATCGAAGGGGTGAAAGAAAAAAAGAGTGGCAAGGAAAAAACAACATCTACCGCGAAAAGAGTGGATAAGTTGAAGATTTCTTTTGTTTTAGATGAAAACAGGATTACAACCTCTGGATTGAAAGATGTATATATATGCATTACCTCTCCCGATGGAAAGCCGGTTTCTGTTGACGCCTTAGGTTCAGGTACATTCACTACCCGCGATGGCGTGCAAAGAACATTTACTAAAAAGTTGACAGTAAACTATGTACAGGGACAAAAGCAAACTATAAATGTAGAATGGTCTCAAAATAGTAAATTCCAAACAGGAGACTATAAAGTAGAGATTTATAATAACGGTTTTAAAATAGGAGAAGGAAATGTCACTTTGAAAAAAGGTGGTTTGTTCTCTTAACTAATAAATTTTTCTTGAAGTTATGCGAAACCGGCAAATGGAAAAATTCCGTTTGCCGGTTTTTCTTGCGATGTATTCACAAAACGGTAAATTGTATTACCCTGCCAGGATGAGTGACTTTAACGATTCTACCATTTATCAACTGAACTACTTTTTTGTAAATTGCAGGTACGGCTATTTTATTTTTTCCTACATAAATATTCTAAAAAATATGAGCTATTTTAAACATTTCGCTCTGGCAGCACTTCTTTTTTGTGGTACTAACGCGTTTTCACAAAAGACAAAGCAGGTAAAAAAATCCGGCAATCCGATTTTCCCCGGCTGGTATGCTGATCCTGAAATGCACATTTTCAATAATACTTACTGGGTTTATCCAACTTATTCAGACGATTATAAAAGTGTTCCTTCGGGGAGAGGGCCGTTATCGGAATTACAAAAAGAAAGGCAAAAAAATACCATTAATAAATCTTACCTCCGACAAACGTTTTTGGATGCTTTCTCTTCGAAAGACCTGGTCCATTGGACAAAGTATTCGCATGTGTTGGATATAAAAAATGTATCGTGGGCGGCTTATGCTGTTTGGGCGCCGTCTATCACAGAGAAGGATGGAAAATATTATTTATTTTTTGGTGCCAATGATATTCAAAATGATAACCAGCCCGGAGGCATCGGTATCGCAGTTTCTGATAATCCCGGCGGTCCATTTGTCGATTACCTGGGTAAACCTCTTGTCAATAAATTTTACAATGGCGCACAGCCAATTGACCAGGATGTATTTCGTGATACGGATGGTCAATACTATCTTATTTATGGCGGATGGAAGCATTGTAATATTGGCAAGCTGAATAAAGATTTTACGGGCTTTGTTCCTTTTGAGGACGGTACGATATTTAAATCTATCACGCCCGATAATTATGTGGAGGGCCCTTACATGTTTGTGCGCGATAAGAAATATTATTTCATGTGGTCGGAAGGAGGGTGGACAGGTCCCGATTACAGCGTAGCTTATGCGGTGGGCGATTCACCATTTGGCCCTTTTA
>JBDTGD010000307.1:0-1516 GCA_039937595.1 Ginsengibacter sp.
GATTTGAAAAAAATGGATAGAATACCGCAAAAGAGAATTAGGAATAACTAATATTTTGGTGTGTAATATAATATGTGGACTCGTTTTTTGATGCTTTAAATAATAATTTATTATTGATAGCTTTCGGAATATTGTGTCTCATACAAAATCTCACATACTGGATAGAAACCTGTGCTGACAAAGTTGTTGAAGTCAATTTTATTTTAAGCTCCGTAGGAGTGATATGTCAGTAGTACAAAAAAGCGTTCCTGTTTTCTTTTAGCTCTGTAGGAGCGGCATGTCAGTCCATATGTATTAGAACGTCATTTTAAAGAAAAAACAAATAATACATGGAATGAAGTAATTTGCTATAGCAACAAATTTTATTCAAAAAAAAATTGTTTGAATTTTGATTCTGGTAATCGTGATTGTAAATACATGCCGCTCCTACGGAGCTACTTGTAATATCAATCTCTTTCGTCTTTCTACTGATATGGCGCTCCTACGGAGCTTTCTGGCCCAAATTGATTTTAGTTTAATATCAGGCTACACCACATCAACAAAATGTAAGATCAGCTCATCAAAATATTCATTAGTCGAAATCAGGAGGATACCAAACCAGGAAGGTTTTTTTGAAAGTTATTTAATTAACCGGAGTGTTTGATTAATGTTTTTGACTTTCTTCTGTTTTGGTGTAAATGCCAAATTCATGCTGCCGAAACTACCTCACAACAAAATAGATAAACAAGATTATAAACTCTTAGATTATCATATTTCACAGAATGCAACACCTTCCAGGTTTTAAAAACATGGCACGTGTGTGGCCAGCGGCATCTTCACTATTATGCGAGCCGAAAACAGACAAGGCCAGCTGGGGTTGTATAAGTATACACAGTATCCATTAGGTTGCGATAACAGCTTAAGGGACGGCAACCTTTCCGACAAATGGAGCATCTGATTAACCTTTCTGGTTTTCTTCTGCTTGCGCTGCTTTAGATCAAATTTGTTTGTTGTATTTTAGCTGCCAAAATTTACAAGAAATGCATATTCCAACAATGGCAGAAATGACAGCGGAAGGAAAACATCCCGATGTGTTATTTTTTGTGGGCTGCGCCGGTAGTTTTGACCAGCGAGCGCAAAGAATCACGAAAGCATTTGCCACTATTTTGAATAAAGTCGGGATCAATTATGCCATTCTTGGAAAAGAAGAAATCTGTAATGGTGATCCGGCGAGGCGCGCGGGGAATGAATTTCTTTTTCAGATGATGGCTTACCAAAACATTCAATTGCTCGATGGCTACGCAGTGAAAAAAATCGTAACGGCTTGCCCGCATTGCTTTAATATATTGAAGAATGAATATCCGGCATTAGGCGGAAATTATGAAGTGGTACATCACACTGTTTTTTTGCAACAACTTATTGATGAAGGAAAAATAAAGATGAAAGAGAATGGAAGTTTTAAAGGAAAAAAAATAACGTATCACGATAGCTGTTATCTTGGGCGCGCCAATAATATTTATGAAGCTCCCCGCAAAGT
>JBDTGD010000308.1:0-1746 GCA_039937595.1 Ginsengibacter sp.
GCAAACCGTGAAGACAAATCTTCAACAGATATCTTTCATTAAAAAAAATTTGCGTAACTCAAAAGTTACTTATACATTTGTGTAACTAAAAAGTTACTTATTATGAACAAAAGCATTCAACAACAAATTTTCTATACACATCCTCCCAAAGCTGTATGGGCATATCTTACCCAGCCAGAGCTGATGTCGCAATGGCTGATGCCCAATGATTTTCAACCTATCCTCGGGTATGACTTCTCATTCAAGACAAAACCAATTCCCAGTCTTGATCTGGATGGAATTTTTTATTGCAAAGTTTTGGAAATAGTTACCTATAAAAAACTTTCCTATTCATGGAAAGGAGGACCGGGAGATGGCAAAATATCATTGGATTCCATTGTAGTCTGGACATTGGTTAAAAAAAATACTGGAACAGAACTTCAACTGGTGCATAGTGGATTTAAAGAAATTGAAAATTACTCAATCTTCATGGGTATGACTGATGGCTGGCTTAAAAATATGGAGAAGATCGCTAAACTCTTAAATAATGTAACATAATGGCACAAATAACACCTGATGTATTCCAGGCAATAGGAGACCCAAGCAGGAGGTATATTTTAAAGTTGCTTTCTAAAGAAAGCCTTCCCATCAATTCATTAGCTGAAAATTTTGATATGAGCCGGCCTGCAGTTTCCAAACACATAAAGGTATTATGCGATGCCGGATTTATAACCATAGAAGATGTCGGAAGGGAAAGGTATTGCACTTTAAAAAAAGATGGCTTTAATGAATTGCAAAAATGGATTGGATTCTTTGATGGATTCTGGAATGAAAAACTTAAAAAGTTAGAAATGTTACTAGATAAAAACCGTAAACATAAATCATAACGGATAAAACAATTTAAAATGACAGACCATAAAAATAAAACCATGGATAATCAAAATTTTAATACTACCATTATCGTAGATGAATCACCAGCAAAAGTATTCAACGCCATCAATAATGTTCACGCATGGTGGTCAGAAGATTTTGAAGGCAATTCGAAAAACTTGAATGATGAGTTTGAAGTCCGCTTTTATGTGGATCTACATTATTCCAAACAAAAATTGATAGAAGTTAGCCCAGGTAAAAGGGTAGTTTGGCTGGTGACAGACAGTAAACTTAATTTCCTGAAGGATAAAAGTGAATGGACCGGAACAAAAATTATTTTTGAAATTGATTCAGACGGAAATAAAACGACGATCTGTTTTACTCACCAAGGCTTAGTACCGGAAATCGAATGTTACAAAGACTGTTTTAATGGATGGAATTATTATTTACAAAGTTTATTAAACCTAATAACCACCGGTGAAGGTCAGCCTTATAAACAGGAAGTTGAAATCAAAGCCTGATAAATAAACCAATAAAAAAATAAGTAATATGGCAAGAATGATCGCAATTTATAAAACGCCGGAAGACAAAGCTACCTTTGACAAGCACTATTTTGAAGTACATATTCCCCTGGCAAAAAAACTTCCCGGGATTCAAAAGTATGACGTTAGTAAAAGTCCCATTATCTCAACAACCGGAGATTCGGATACTTATTTGATTGGAACTTTACACTTTGACAGTTTAGACGCCATCAAAGCAGCATTCGCCTCTGAAGTGGGAAAAGCTTGCGCAGCAGACAGACGAATACTGGTTCCGGACAATGATAAAATTCAAATCTATTTATTCGACACAAAAGAGGTATAAAGACAAAAACATTTTGCATCAATCAATTCAAAA
>JBDTGD010000309.1:0-2399 GCA_039937595.1 Ginsengibacter sp.
GCCGCAAAGATTAAATCATAGTAAATGAACTTATACTGCTAATTTTTATTTAAAAAAATGACAAAAAATTTGTAAACCCTGTTTCGATTCTATTATCTTTAAACCCACGTATTGCTTTTGGCTATCTCCGGTGATACTTTATTTTAAACTAACTCACTTTAAAACCAATAACTAAAATGGCTGAAAACCTCACCCCACAAAGGCTTTATTCTTTGGATGCTTTGCGTGGTTTCGACATGTTCTGGATCATGGGTGCCGACGAGATTATGCATAACATGAGCAAAGCAACCGGCTCCCCATTCTGGGAAACTTTAGCCAACCAGTTTAGCCATCCACACTGGAACGGATTCCATTTTTACGATCTTATTTTCCCGCTTTTCCTATTCATTGCCGGCGTAGCCACTCCATATTCAGTAGGCCGCGCGATGGAGAAAGGACAAACCAAGCAACAGGTTTTATGGCGGGTAGTAAAAAGAGGTTTGATATTAGTCATCCTGGGAATTATTGTTAATAATGGCCTCACCATTGAGCCTGTTTCTAAAATCCGTTTTGCGAGTGTTTTAGGAAGAATTGGTTTGGCCTATATGTTTGCCAATATCATTTATATCTATTCAAAATACCGCACACAAATCATCTGGTTTTTTGGAATTTTAATTGGTTATTGGCTGATGTTTAAATTCACTTCCGCGCCTGGGTTTCCGCATGGCGACCTGACGATGGAAGGAAATTTTGCTTCTTATGTTGACCGTCTTTTTTTGCCGGGAAGGCTTTACGAAGTTATTCATGATCCGGAAGGAATCATGTCAACCATTCCGGCAATTGCCACGGGCTTACTGGGAATTTTAACCGGCCAATTACTAAAGAACAGCCCTTACACGCAACAAAAGAAAGCCTTGCTGATAGCCGCCGCCGGGGCTGTATGCATCATCGTTGCGATAATTTGGAATTTTGATTTTCCGATCAATAAAAATCTTTGGACAAGTTCTTTTGTTTTGATTGTTGGCGGCATCAGTCTTTTGCTGCTTTCTCTTTTTTATTATATCATAGATATTCTTGGATATAAAAAGTGGGCCTTTTTCTTTAAAGTGATAGGAATGAATTCTATCCTCATTTATATGTCGGGCAAGTTTCTAAATTGGGAATATAGTACCAATGCTTTCCTGGGCTGGCTGGGGCAGCTCGCGGGTAGTCCTTTTAATGCGGTTGTGATGGCTATTTGCGTCGTAGGTATCAAATGGGCATTCCTTTATTTTATGTACAAAAAGAAAATATTCTTAAGGGTTTAGCACACGAGTTTATATAATTATGATGCCTTTGGATGTGTGATAAAAAACGATATGAAATGTCGTTTAGTTATTGACATGAGCTGCTTAAAGAACCAATGATTTTCTTCGAATCGTAAAATAAAAATCAAGGTTATTTATCAGTTTACTATGCCCGATTTCATGGTCAAAAGCAGCATAGATAGAAAATTTCCTTAGCCAGTTATGTCCTGGTTATTATAGAAGTATTTTATTTAGTAACATCAGCTGCATCTGTAAAGTTGTATTAAACAGCAGACCGTTTTTGGCCACATTGGATATGGCTTCTAAAAGTTAATGCTCTCCCCTTCCCTATTCAATTTCCACCATTCAATTTCTGTGCAAAGAATAATGATAAATTGGTTTTATAGATTTATATATTTGCGGTTCATATGTTACGTTGTACAATTATGATAATCCTTTTATCAAATTGAAGGGAAATATATCCCGAACAAATAATCATTAAATTTTTTAAACCATGAAGGAAAAAATGCATTCTTTGGTCATCTGGTTGCTGCTACTTTCAGGTAGTGCCTTTTCGCAAACCACGATGGAGTCATCAACACTTAAAGCGTCTTTCAACTATGGAAAATCGGTTGCTGTCTTTGGTGGTTCTGTCTCTGTGATACCAGTAAGTGACAGCGCCAAAAATCTGTGGAAAAAATACCTGGGAATGACGGTTACGAACTTTGGAGTTTCCGGTGCAGGCTTTTCTTCCCTGCAGGGAAAATCGCTTCAGCAACAGGTGGACGAAGCAGGCGTGTTTGATATCTATATCCTCTGGGCTTCCACGAACGATTATACCAATCACCGGGAGGTGGGAGATTATACCGATTATACAGAGTTTGATAATTATGATACCAAAAAATTAATCACCCAGGCCGGAGGAATTAACTACTGCATCAAAAAAATCTATGCCATAAATCCCCGTGCGGTTATTTATTTTTTTACATCCAGCAAAGCCTTTATTGACAGAGGCGGATACGATCCATTTTCTGCACACGGGATGAATGAATATGTTGAAATGCAAAAAAAAGTCTGTGAGCTTCATGGAATACCGTTTCTCGACCAGTTCTTTTTAGGCGGCTATAATATTTA
>JBDTGD010000310.1:0-6237 GCA_039937595.1 Ginsengibacter sp.
ACGGATATTGAACATAAAAAGGGAATCGATAAAAGTATTGTAAAGTTTGCCAGCGGTGCTGATTTGCTCGTTCATGACGGACAATATACGCCTGAAGAATATAAAAAATTTAAAGGCTGGGGGCATAGTACCTGGGAGCAGGCAATAGAAGTAGCTATTCAGGCAAAAGTGAAAAAATTAATTATTACCCATCACGACCCCGACCACAACGATGAATTTCTTGATGAGGTAGAAAGGAAATGCAAAAAGATGTTTCCGCAATCTATGCTGGCAAGAGAAGGTATGGAAGTTCTCGTTTAATCTTTTGGAATTTCAACAATAGTTTTTTGAGACTAAAATGTTGTTCGACTCATACTGAGTAAAGTTCACTTTTTATAGCCCCTTAAAACTAGATAAATGGGAGTGCTTTTTGCCTTCTAATTTTCGACCTGGACATGACATTACTTGTCTGACTCTGTGGATTTATCAGATAATTTTTTTATAGATTGCATTCTTTAGATAATCGAAAATTAGCCATGAATTATACTTCGAAAATTATCCCGATAAAATTAAAATACAAGTTGCAGTCGCTCATTATTGCACTAATGTTTATTCCGGTCTTTTCAGCAGCTCAATCCCCAAAAAATATTTTACCCGATTGGGCTTTTGGCGGATTTGTGAGGTCTGAAAACAACCCAATAATCTCTCCAGATAGTACGGTTTTGTTTAATGACCCTATGAGTGGAAAACCAAATGCCTGGGAATCAGATAATACTTTCAATCCCGGAGCCACTACCAAAGATGGTAAAGTAATAGTGCTCTACAGGGCGGAAGACAATTCAGGAATGGGGATAGGGTTTCATACTTCAAGAATAGGATATGCGAAAAGTACTGACGGGGTCAACTTTAAAAGAAGAAGCACGCCGGTTTTATATCCCGGCGATGATTCCCAAAAAGAATTTGAATGGCCCGGCGGTTGCGAAGACCCACGCGTGGCTGTTACCCAAAATGGTTTGTATGTACTTTTCTATACTCAATGGAATCGTAAATTACCCCATCTTGGAGTAGCTACATCAAAAGATTTAATTCACTGGAAGAAACACGGACCGATATTTGAAAAAGCATACCATGGCAGGTTTTTTAATATGGCTACTAAATCGGCTTCTATCCTTACAGAAATGTCCGGAGATAAACAGGTTATTGCCAAAGTAAATGGTAACTACTGGATGTATTGGGGGGAGCATCATGTATATGCCGCAACTTCATCGAATTTAGTTGACTGGGAACCGGTACTAAATGAAAACGGAAAACTGAAAGAGTTGATATCTCCCAGGAAAGGATTTTTTGACAGTGATCTTACCGAGTGTGGGCCTCCGGCTTTGCTTACCAAAAATGGAATTTTACTTTTTTATAATGGGAAAAATAAATCGGGTCAAGATGGTGACATGCGCTACAGCCCAGATTCTTATTGTGCGGGACAGGTTCTTTTCGATTCGAAAGATCCATCCAAACCCATAGCCCGGTTAGATGTTCCGTTCTTACGGCCTATGCAACCTTTTGAAAAAAGCGGGCAATACGTCAATGGAACTGTTTTTATAGAAGGTATGGCTTTCTTTAAAAAGAAATGGTATCTATATTATGGATGCGCCGATTCAAGAGTTGGCGTTGCCGTTTATGATCCTTCTGTACACGCGCCGCCGGATCCCACAATATTAAACACGACGCCATAAAGGATTGAAAGAAGGAGGAAATTATTTTATGCGCGACGTTTATTAAAAAGAAAAGGTATTTTTATGCTTTTTTCATCTATGTTTCCATAAAATCTGATTATTAAATTTTTAAACTATTTTGTTTTGAGTAAGAGTAAAATTGACACTGCCGAATTCCCCGTTGAATATGCGATAGGAATCGATGTAGGTGGCACGGGTACTAAGTTTGGTATCGTAAATCACCGGGGTGAAATATCAAACCGGGGCGAAATTATATCAACTGGCTATAAAGACATCAACCAGTTCATTGACGAATTGCACAAGCAATTGCAACCAGCCATAAAAGCTGTCGGAGGCCTACAATTTATAAAAGGAATCGGTGTCGGCGCGCCCAATGGTAACTACTATAACGGCACAATAGAATATGCGCCTAACCTTCAGTGGAAGGGGATTTTACCGATTGCAAAACTTATCACAGATAAATTTAAAAAGACATGTACACTAACCAATGATGCGAATGCCGCCGCCATAGGCGAAATGATGTATGGCGCGGGGCGTGGCATGCGCGATTTTATTATGATCACTTTGGGCACCGGCGTTGGGAGCGGTATTATTGCGAATGGCCATCTGATTTATGGACACGATGGATTTGCCGGTGAATTGGGCCATACCATTATCCGCCCCGGAGGACGCCTTCACTGGGGCACAGGCGCCAGGGGGAGCCTTGAAACGTACGCATCTGCAACCGGCATTGCTATTACAGCAAAAGAAATAATTGACGAAAGAGTAGGGGAGCCATCCCTGTTAAGAGATATCCCACATGAAAATATTACTTCTAAAAGAGTCTATGAAGCTGCCGTTAAAGGCGATAAAATCGCGAACGAAGTTTTTCAGTTTACCGGCAAAATACTCGGCGAAGCCCTGGCTAATTTTGTGATGTTTTCTTCTCCGGAAGCCATTATTTTATTCGGAGGTGTCATTAAAGCAGGCAATCTTTTATTAGACCCTGTAAAAGAACACATGGAAAAAAACCTGCTTCCGATTTTTCAAAATAAAGTAAAATTAATATTCAGCGAATTAAAAGAATCTGATGCCGCCATACTGGGCGCCAGCGCTTTGGTGTGGGAGGTAAAAACGGAATCACAAAAAACGGATGAAAAAACTAAAAGTATGAAAAAATGATTAGTGCTGGCGATTCCAGTTAACTTTTGGACATTCTTTTTGTTTGGCCGAATCAACAAATTGCTTTGAATGCTTGCCTTACGCTATATAAGTTTGTTTACTGACTTCTTTAAACATTGAAGAAGTTAAGGTTTATTAAGCGGAAACTTAACTATTCGTCATTCATTAATGTTTATGCTAAAGTTTTTTTTATCATTTGGCATCCTAAAAACTGGCCTGAAAAAAAAATAGAGTTTATTGTTCGTTTACTGATTTTTTTTAACATTGAAGAAGTTAAGGTTCATTAAGAGGGAACTTAGCTATCCTTCATTCCTTAATGTTTATCCTAAACTTCATCTGAAGTACAAATCAGTTTTATTGCATGCCTTCGGGTAGGTTGCCTGTCCGTGGATTGGGTAGGTTTGTTTATTGAAGTTATTTAATAAACGGGAATGCATACACGATAAAAATGGTGATGCTAATTTTGATATATTTTTTATATTGCGCCCGTTAGCAACTCAAAGCAAATCGATAATTCGAAAGAACCAAACAAAATTAAAGTCGTACTTTTAAGAAAAAAAATGAACGATTTAACCAACAAGGTAGCCTACATAACCGGCGGAAGCAAAGGCATAGGATACGGTATTGCAAAAACTTTGATTGATAGCGGGATGAGAGTAGCGATTACCGGACGGAACTTAGACGCGGTAAAAAAGGCGGCTGCTTCATTAAGTGACGACGCTTCAAAGGTCCTTGCAGTACAATCCAACGTAGGCTCAATGAGCAATGAAGCCGATGCGGTAAAAGTCACGGTTGATCATTTCGGGCAGATTGATGTATTGGTTGCCAATGCAGGCGTTGGCTATTTTGCGCCTATAGATACATTGACAGAACATCAATGGAAAGAAACAATTGACACCAATCTGACCGGCGTATTTCACACCGTCAAAGCAGGCATGGAAGCGATAAAAAATTCAAAAGGATATATTATCACAATTGCCAGTCTTGCAGGTACTAACTTTTTTGAAAACGGCGCTGCTTATAACGCGAGCAAATTCGGGCTGGTAGGTTTTACACAGGCGATTATGCTGGACCTGAGAAAATATGGCATCAAAGTAACAACGATTATGCCTGGTTCAGTAGCCACTCATTTTGGAGATCATGTACCAAATGATGCAGATGCCTGGAAGATACAACCCGAAGACATAGGCCGCCTGGTATTGGATCTCCTCAATATGGAACCAAGGACATTGCCAAGTAAAATAGAAGTAAGACCATCGGTCCCGCCATCAAAATAAGACGGAGAACTTTATAGAATCGCTTTTTTCAGTAAACGAAGAAAAATGTCGAATTCTTATTTGTTTAAACAATTGTTTAATTTCAGCATAAGTAAGTAACAAAAACTGCCGCAGAAATCTGCGGCAGTTTTTCAAACCAACCATTTTTCATTTTCCAGTCGCGGGTGCAAACCAACAACAGTCAATGCCGGAAAGATTTCCATTTTTTATTTATCCCCTTCCCAGGTATTATTCGCACGATTTATATCAGGTAAAATCCCATTGGGATCTAATACCACAGATGTTATTGGGCTCGTAGAATTATATTTAAAAGTCCATTCGGTATCGCGTTGCCATATATTAACAGGTAGATTTATGGTCTGGGTTTTACCATTTTGCTCAGTAACCTGTACCGTAACGGGCAAAGCCATTTGCTGCAAATTTTCTATCGTGATTAATGAACCGTCGGATGGGTTATCATTCACGTATTTTACGCCCTTTACAGATTGATCCAATTTCCAGGTTTCATAAAACCATTCTTTCCAAAACCAGTTAAGGTCATCGCCTGCAGCATCGTTCATCGTGCGGAAAAAATCTATCGGTTGCGGATGTTTGAAGGCCCATCGATTTATATAAGTCTTGAAAGCATAATCAAACCTGTCGGGACCTATAACATAATTGCGCAAAATATTTAAGGCCGCCGCAGTTTTATAATAATATTGACCATAGTCCTTAAGACTCATAGCTTCAGGGGGCGTCATCAGCGGATCTTTACTTCTTCTCATAATGCCTGCCATTGAAAAAACACTCTTGTTAGTAGTATCGCCATATTCACCTTGATTAAACCAATTGGATGCGTAGCCGTTGATAAATGTATTCATTCCTTCGTCCATCCACATGAAGCTGCGTTCATCAGTGCCTACTATCATCGGGAACCAGTTGTGTCCTATTTCGTGGGTTACATCATGCCACAAATTAGCTTCACCTATTTTATAACTGCAGAAAACGATTCCCGGGTATTCCATTCCCAATGCCACGCCTGCAACCACTGCCGCTGAGTTCCATGGATATTCAAAATAAGTTTTGGAATAGAATTCAATGCTTTGTTTTAAATATTGCGTTGCTCTTCCGTAAGCATCATATCCTTTACTTTCTTCAGGATAAACTGCCATGGAAATTCCTTTTCTTCCTGAAGGAAAATTAATGCGCGCAGCGTCCCAGATAAAAGCTTTAGAAGCCGCCCAGGAAACATCCCTTGAATTATTCATTTTAAAATGCCACGTTTTCGTACCCTTTTGAGAAAGCCTCGTAGCGGCGGCTCCTATTTCATTTTCATTGATAATGAAAACAGTACTGTCGCTTTTACGAGCTTCGTCCAATCTTTTTATTTCTGTAGCGGTGAGCACCTGTGCAGGATTTTGTAAGTCTCCTGAGCCAGCCACTATCATATCAGCAGGCACTGTTACATAATAATCAAAGTTGCCATAATCGCAATAAAACTCTCCCAATCCCATATAAGGCAATGTGTTCCAGCCCTTCACCTCATCATACACACACATACGCGGATACCATTGCGCAATCTGATAGACGACACCATTAGTGGTGTACAGCCTGCCCATTCTATCTGCTCCGTATTGCGGGATAGAGAAAAAGTATTTTACGTTAATATCTATCTTATCGCCATTAGGTTTCACGGTGAAGGGTAAACGCAATTGCATTCTCGTATCAGTAATGACAGGATTTATTTTATATGTTTTTCCTTTGTAAATAACAGAGGCCGATTCGATGTGATAGCCACCTTTTGTATATCCTTTTACATCAAAGCGATCGCCCGTAACAAGTGTAGTAGCCGCTCCGCGGGAATCGGGATTGAAAAGATTCTGATCTAATTGCAACCACAAATAATTAAGGGTATCAGTGCTGTTGTTGGTATAGTTAATTGTTACATCGCCATTTAGCGTGGTATCCCGTTCGTCTAAAGTAGCGCGAATAATATAGTTCACACTATTTTGCCAATACTTTGGGCCTGGCGCTCCATTGGCGCTGCGGAATTCTGTTGCCGGTTGATTGAGAAACAAAGGATCGAAAACTTCGTTTTTATTGTAAATAGA
>JBDTGD010000311.1:0-11403 GCA_039937595.1 Ginsengibacter sp.
AAGCCCACAACAAAAAAAAGTTTAAGCAATTTCATCATAAAAGATAAGCTAAATTACCATTAATTATTCTTAGCAGCTGACAATGCTTTCAGCTCATTTGCCTTTTCCCATGCGTCTCTGCCCAACCCCGGATGGACATGTCTGTCACTATGATAAGAAGAGCGAACCAACGGGCCGCTTTCCACATAATCCAAACCCATCCGATAGCCGATTTCACGAAACTCGGCAAATTCTGACGGATGGACGTATCGCTGTACCGGTAAGTGTTTGGGAGTTGGCTGAAGGTATTGGCCAATAGTAATTACATCCACATCACTGTCTTTCAGATCCTGCATCGTTTGAATTACTTCTTCATTGGTTTCACCGAGCCCCAGCATGATTCCACTCTTGGTGCGCATACCGCCATTCTTAAGAATACGCAAGGTTTCCATACTGCGCCAATACTTTGCCTGTATTCTAACCGTACGGGTTAAACGCTCAACAGTTTCTATATTGTGGCTTACTACATCGGGCGACACATCTATAATCCTTTGTATGTTTTCTTTTTCAGCCTTAAAGTCAGGTATCAAGGTTTCCAGCGTAGTTCCGGGATTCAATTCCCTAACAGCCGTAATAGTCTTATTCCATATTATAGAACCACCATCTTTCAATTCGTCACGATCCACGGATGTAATTACCGCGTGCTTCACTTTCATTAAATGAATGGCTTCTGCTACACGGGCAGGTTCCTGCCAATCTACCGCTAAAGGCCTTCCTGTGGCTACTGCACAAAATCCGCAACTTCTTGTACAAATATTTCCCAGTATCATGAAGGTTGCTGTACCCTCGCCCCAGCATTCACCCATATTTGGGCAATTACCACTTTCACAAATAGTATGAAGTTTATGAGTGTCTACAATACTTCTTACATGCTTGTATTCCTCACCAATTGGTAGCCTGACTCTAAGCCAGGTTGGTTTTCGTGGCTTTAAATCCGTCTCTGGTAACACTTCTTCGCTCATTATTTTGGAATTTCTTTTAAACAAAATCAACAATGAAATCTCTATTTTCTTTTACCAAACATTATGGTAACGTAACCACTGAAAAAGAATTGTTTCTCAGGATTGTAGACCATCTGTGGAATCTTTTTCGAATAGTATTCGCCGGTTACCCCGACCTCAATAGCTGAAATTATTTCGTTAAATGCGCCGTAATCAAATCGAACGGCCGCTTTTGCATAAAGTCCCGGATCAACGGTAAGTTCGCTCCAGCCTTTACTTAAGCCCGGGCCACCATAAATTTTCCCGCCCAAAAATTGAAGGCTGTCTTTAGAGTCATATTTTACATAATCAAGCCCGTTACCATTCTGAACTTGCACATAGTAGGGCCTTAATAAAGCCATAGATATGCCTCCGCCATAATTGCCGGTAACGGCAACTCCGTTTTTATTTAATTTATTTCCCAGAAGAATCTGTTGCTGTACCCCTAACTTGACGGGGTACACAAAATTTTCTTTACCGTAGATATAGGAAACAGAATTAGCAAAATAACTGCTCTGCCTTTGTTCCTTAACACTCTTGCGTTCACTAAACTCCAACTGGTATAGCAATGCTTTTTTAACAGAGCTTGCACGCCCTAATTCGAAGAATGCACCATATCCATCACTGATTAATTTTATTCCGAAAGCAAAACTTTTTTTATAGGTAATAACTCCTTCTTCTTCCTGTTTAATGATATTATTGATGTGTTGTCTTTTCTCTTCCTGGCGATTTTGCCTTGTATTCTGCGCTAAGGCATGAAACGAAATCGAGATAATTATCAAAAAAGAAAATATTTTTTTCATCGGGATTTAATTAATATTTGTTCTGTAAATTTATACAAAAATACCACAATGACTTCATCAATAGTATATAAAGGAAATTTACGCTGCGAGGCAGAGCATTTGCAAAGTAAATCTAAGATTGAGACAGATGCCCCAACAGACAACAAGGGAAAAGGCGAGCGATTTTCACCCACGGATCTTTTATGTGTTTCCCTTGCAACCTGCATGCTTACTACAATGGGAATAAAAGCCAATGATCTGAATATTGATATCAGCAACTCAAAAGCCGATGTTACCAAACACATGAAACCCGATCCAAGAAGAGTTTCTAAGGTTGAAGTATCGGTTTCTTTGCCCAAAAATATAAATGAAAAAGAAAGGTTAATTTTAGAAAGATCCGGCAACAACTGCCCGGTTGCAAAAAGCGTGCATCCTGATATTGAGTTGGTTTTGCAGTATGAATGGAAACTGTAATTAGTCCATTAATTAAAAGAACTCGTTCTTCTTTTTCGGAATAAAAAATCCTCGCTTTGATATAGCAAGGACTTTTTAAATAGAATTGAAGTACGGTTTTATTTAACAAAATACTCGGGTCAGAAATACTAAGGAGCTTCCACTGTTTTATCTTGTGCAAGTTCCGCTTCGTCATCAGTGGATGCCAAATCGCGATCCAGTGAGTATAAGCTTTCGCCTGAAGCCTTTTCACCGCCGGCAATTTTAATTTTAGCCAGCATATTCATTACTAAAGTTTCTTCTTCAGTCTGTTCCTTTACAAACCATTGGATAAAATTCCAGGTAGCCCAATCCCCCTCGTCAAAGCTTAATTTTACTATCTTATAAATAGCTTCTGTGTTGTCTACTTCCTGTTCAAAAGTTTTTTTAAAACAATCAAAAACACTTGTTGGATTAGGGCCGGGCGCCGGTATGGCTTCCACATTTACAGTACCGCCGCGCTCTAAAATGTATTCAAGAAATTTCATCATGTGATTTCGTTCTTCATTCGCATGTCTAAACAGAAAATTTGAAACTCCCTGGTAGCTATTAGCGTCTGCCCAGCTTCCATAAGCAAGATAAATTTGGGCAGCGTGGGCTTCTTTGGTCATTTGGCTGTTCAGTGCCTTACAAATAGTTTTACTTAAACGGTTTGTGTTCATTGTATTTATTTTTTTTGAAGTCAAACGCATCGGTATTAATGCGATTGCGGAATTCAATCACAAAAAAGATTCCAAATCAAGAGATATGTGAAAAACAACAAAAGTTTTTGCTGTTTTGTTTTGATCGAAAAATCTGGAGTAATTCAAAATATGAAGGCTATAACCCTTCTAATCGAGTGGAAGTCTTTTTAAAAATTCAAAATTCGTCAACGGCTCAACAAGAATAAATGAATTTTAAAAAGAGGGTGAATTTCAGGAAAATAAAAACATCAGGGGATAAATTTGCCCATCAGTGCGTTTCATTTCTAAGAAAGATTACCTGCAAATAACAGGTTAAGAATTTATTGCCACAAACACCAACATAGCTATTATCTCACATGCAGTGCATAGTAATATTCCACGGATTGCTATTTTTTCCTCGTTTTGTTTTTCGCTTTGGTCTGCCATTTTTAAAAGGTTTTTATTTTATAATGTTGCACAAAAATAAAACTAAAAATTTTAAAACAAAATGAAAAATAGGAAAATGCCGAAATTGTTTGTCTGCTGTTAAGATTAATGCACCATATTGATTTAGAAAAGAAGAAGCATTTATTACTGAATAACCGGATTCCTTTTTTTGTTTGATATATCAGTAAATTCTTTAGTTAAATCTTCAATTGTCTTGGTAGAATCAAAAAAGCCAATGACCTTTTTGATAACATCTTCCACCAGTGAATCGGGGCAACTGGCTCCGCTTGTGATCAGAATTTTTACAGATTTTTTATCGGGTAAATAACATAGTGTGTTCACTTCTTCATTTTGATGGATTTTAAAATGCCTGATTTCTTTTGAAGATATAATTTCATTTTCTGACTTTATAAAATAAGTAGGTAGTTTTACTTCACACAGTTCGACCAGGTGAGAAGTATTGGAGCTATTATAACCTCCTAATACAATTGCCAAATCTGCAGGGGTTTCCAGTAATGCATAAACAGCGCCCTGGTTGTCGTTTGTAGCATAACAAAGCGTGTCCTTCGTATCCGCAAATCTTTCAGCGATACCCGATTCAGGTAGATTATATTTTTTTACCATTACCCGTTTCAGGTAATCAGCGATAGCCTGTGTATCGCTGGCAAGCATGGTCGTTTGATTGACAACGCCAATTCTTTGAAGGTCTTTTTCGACTTTGAATCCTTCTGAAAATTGCCCGGAAAATTGTGCGTAAAACTTTTCAGGATCGGTAGTTCCCAAAATATAAGAAGATAATTCAACCGCCTCCTGCATATCTTTTACCACCACTGTCGGCGAATGTTGAGCGCTATGGCTAAATGTAGCACGTGTTTCTTCATGTTTAGGCTTACCGTGCACTATCACCGTATAATTATTTTTTGAAATCGCCTCCGCACGGTTCCATACTTTCTCTACAAAAGGGCAGGTGGTATTATATTGTTCTATTGCTACTCCGGCTTCCAAAAGTTTTTTTTCTATTTCCAGGGTAGTGCCAAAAGCAGGAACGATTACGATATCTCCTGGCGAAAGCTCTTCAAACGGAATAACTGTATTACCTTTTGTATCCATTAAAAATTTTACACCGCGACTTCTAAGATCATCGTTTACCAGTGGATTGTGAATCATCTCGCTCAGTAAATAAATCGTTTTATCCGGGTTCTCTTCGATGGTTCTGAAAGAAATTTCAATAGCGTTTTCTACACCATAGCAAAATCCAAAATGACGTGCCAGGTATATTTGTACCGGTCCAAAATCCAGTAAACTCGGGCTGAAATCCTTTTTTAATTTATCATCTAACTTGCGGCGGTTCTTAATCGCAGTTATCAAAGGACTGCGATATACAACCGGAACATTAAATTTTTTCATAGTTATATTTCTTGTTCAAAGTTACAAAGTACTATGTATGAAAGCGGGGAAAGATAATAATGATTTACTTTAGCGCTTTACTAAATAAGAAAGATTTAACTCAATAAGAACATGGCAGATAAAAAGACGGACAAAGCGCACCCAAAATGGAGCTACAATACGAACATCTATGAAGTAAATGTCAGGCAATACACACCCGAAGGCACTTTTCAGGCCTTTGGTAAAAATCTTCCCAGGTTGAGAGAAATGGGAGTGGAAGTGTTATGGTTTATGCCAATAACACCTATAAGCGAAAAGAACAGACTCGGTAGTCTTGGCAGTTATTATGCCATACAAGATTACACTGGCATCAATCCTGAATTTGGCACAATGGAAGATTTTAAATCACTTGTGAATGAAGCACATAATTTAGGTTTCAAAGTAATTGTGGATTTTGTGGCAGACCACACAGGAAACGACCATCCGTGGCTTATAGAGCATCCTGAATTTTTTGTCAAGGATCAAAATCATGATTTTCTTCATCCACATGGCTGGAGCGATGTGTCTCAATTGGATTATGATGTACCTGAGCTATGGAAATACATGATTGATGTGTTGAAGTTTTGGGTAAAAGAATGCGACCTCGATGGTTTTCGTTGCGATATGGCACACCTCGTAAGGTTGGATTTTTGGATAGAAGCGAAGAGAAAATTATCGAAAGTAAAAGAAGATCTTTTCTGGCTGGGCGAATGTGAAGACCCGGTATATCACCAGGTATTTGACGCCTCCTACACCTGGAGATGGATGCATGCTTCGCAGGAATTCTATCAAAATAAAATGAACCTGCAAAGCCTGTTAACTGTACTTTATAAATCAGTAACAGAGTTTCCGTGTACTGCCATGAGAGTGTATTTTACATCTAATCACGACGAAAATAGCTGGAACGGTACCGAATATGAAAAGTATGGCGATGCGGCACAATTGCTGGCTGTATTTTCCTCTACGTGGGATGGAATACCAATGATCTATTCCGGGCAGGAATTACCCAACAGGAAAAGGCTGAAATTTTTTGACAAGGACCAGATTGATTGGGATGGAAATTATCAATTGCAGCAATTTTATAAAACACTGCTAACGCTTAAATCCAATAATAAATCGCTACGCGGCGGAGACCCAAAAGTTGGTACACAAATAGTTTCTCATCCTGACGATCACAGGGTTTTCGCTTACCTCCGTAAACATAAGAAAGCCCAGGTGCTAACGATTTTAAATTTTTGTGGTGATGGATTGGATTTTGATGTAATCAATGTAGATGGTGTTTACAGAAATGTTTTTGGAGGCGACGATATTAATTTTAAAGCTACCAGCCACGTCTATCTGAATGCATGGGGATATTTAGTTTTTGAAAGAATTGATGTTGATTCAATACAGTGAACAAACAAATAACTGCAAATTGTATTTTAGTCATAATTAAACCTGTTACATAAAATAGTTTATTTATATTAACTGGCTTATTTTTATTGAAATTATTCACAATAAAAATTGATACCATGGAGGATTGGCTGGTCTTTGGCGAGGTTATTTATGTGCTTATTTTAATTTTTGTATGCCTTCGTATTATTTCTGATACCAACAGTACTACCAAAACGCTGGCCTATCTGCTGTTTGCGGTCTTTGTGCCTTTCTTTGGCGTTGGGTTTTATTTTTTCTTCGGTATCAATTACCGCAACCGTAAAATGTATAGCAAAAAGCTATTTGAAAATGCCGATATGGCAAAAAGGTTGAGGGAAGAATTGTATCATTATTCAAGGCAA
This sequence comes from Ginsengibacter sp., assembly GCA_039937595.1. Classification (GTDB taxonomy): domain Bacteria; phylum Bacteroidota; class Bacteroidia; order Chitinophagales; family Chitinophagaceae; genus Ginsengibacter. The sequence goes on from JBDTGD010000311.1 coordinate 6,603, forward strand.
ATTTTTAATGAGCACGATGCCGCGCTTCAGGGTAATAAGGAACTCGCGTATATGCTTCTAAAAGATAGCATGAGTCCGCTCACCTCCAACAATTCAGTGAAACTTTTAGTGAACGGGGAAAACAAATTTCCTGAAGTTTTAAAAGCATTGAGCGAAGCTAAAAACCACATTCATATCGAATACTATATTTATGAAGACGATGAAATAGGAACCGCAATTGGGAATCTCCTGATTAAAAAAGCACATGAAGGAGTGGAAGTTAGGTTTATTTACGATGATTTTGGTAGCAGCTCTATTCGAAAAGAATTTGTGTCATCGTTGAATGCTAATGGTGTAAAAGCTTTCCCTTTTTTTAAAATCAATTTTATTTCTTTCGCAAACCGTATCAACTACCGGAATCATAGAAAAATAATAGTGATAGATGGGCAAACAGCCTTTGTTGGCGGCATTAATGTGAGTGACAGATATATCAACAAGCCCGGAGATACAAAAAGTCTTTTCTGGCGCGATACTCACATAAGAATTGATGGGCCCGGCGTGCAATACCTGCAATATTTATTCTTGTGCGACTGGAACTTTTGTGCTAACAAGAAATTACTGATCAATGAAAACTTTTTCCCCCGTGAAAAAAATTTTGTAAAACGTGATAATAAAATCGTGCAGATTGCAGCGGGTGGCCCTGATTCCAAGACGCCCGTCATTTTGTATTCTTTATTGCAGGCTATTAACCTTGCAACGGAAGAAATTTTAATTACAACTCCTTACTTTATTCCCGGAGAGAGCCTGCTTGATGCGCTTACCATTGCTTCACTCAGTGGGCTTTCTGTAAAATTATTAGTGCCCGGTAAATCAGATTCCATTTTGGTGAATTCAGCAGCCAGATCTTATTATGATGATTTGTTGAAAGCTGGCGTGGAAATTTATCAATACCGAAAAGGATTTGTACACGCTAAGACGCTGGTTGCAGACAGGAAAATTGCTGTTGTAGGCACCGCCAATATGGATTTCAGAAGCTTCGATCTTAACTTTGAAGTGAATGCGATTGTTTACGATATGGAAACGGCCAATGAACTTGCGAATGTTTTTTATGATGATATAAATGATGCCGAAAAGATTGATGAAATAAAATGGGCAAAACGCCCCAGGTTAAAACGATTGTGGCAAAAATCCGCAAGACTCGTATCGCCACTTCTGTAAAAGTCGCGTTGTTTGGGCACGGTTTACCCGTGCCCAAAAAGGGCATCCGCAAGGGATTGCCCTTACACAAAACAAACATTCCACAAGGCCAACCGGAAGGGATTGCCCTTACACTAAAACAGTAAATCGACAATCACGGGATCTTACAGATCTAATTATTATTCTAATTAGAAATCCCGCGAAAAAGCTCGTTTACTACTTCCGCCAAATTGCCCGAAAAAAATTGAGGAACAAAATTTGAGAAGTATCCAAACAGTTAATTATTTTGAATCATTTATAAATTTCCCGTTTAAGAAAACAGAGCTTTCGGGTTTATAGTAATTTTATAAAAATATAAGAATGGAAGATGACATTAAGAAAATAGTAATCGTTGGTGGTGGCTTTGGAGGCATCAATTTTGTAAAAAATCTATGGAACGATCCTCATTATCAAATAACATTGGTAGATAAAAATAATTATAATTTTTTCCCACCATTGCTTTACCAGGTAGCTACTGCGTTCATTGAACCGGCAAATATCAGTTACCCTTTCCGCAGAATGTTTGAGGGTAAAAAAAATATGCAGTTTCATTATGGACGCTTTTTAAAAATAAATATGGATGCAAATAATATTGAAACTGACACGGGTGTTTTAGATTATGATTATTTGATTTTTTCCGTAGGAACTGAAACCAATTATTTTGGTATGGAGAATGTGAAGAAGCATTCTTTGCCCATGAAATCCATAGATGCAGCCATTAATTTGCGTAATCATTTGTTGATGAATTTGGAAGAAGCGGTGCTTACTGATACAACTGCTAAAAAGCAAAAATATCTGAATATTGTGATTGCAGGTGGAGGTCCTTCCGGCGTAGAAATAGCCGGGATGCTGGCTGAGATGAGAATCAACATAGCCCGTAAAGAATACCCGGAATTGTCAGGTGTTCATGCTACCATTTATCTCGTAGATGCATCACCTCATTTGTTAGGGCCAATGAGTAAGACAGCACAAGATGCGGCTTTCAAAGAGTTAAGGAAATTGGGCGTTCATATAAAGCTGAATACGGCGGTAAAAGATTATGTAGATGATATCGTTTACATGGCTGATGGTGAAACGGTTCCAACGAAAACACTGATATGGACTTCAGGCGTTACCGGCAGGGAAATTAGTGGATTGCCCGTTGAGGTAATTGGAAGAGGAAGAAGAATAATGGTGGATGAATTTAATAAAGTAAAAAATACTCAAAACATTTACGCAATCGGTGATGCTTGTTTGCAGACAACAGATAAAAATTATCCTAATGGCCATCCTCAATTAGCCCAGGTAGCAATACAGCAGGGAACACTCCTGGCAAAGAATTTTAAAAGAATGGCGTCCGGCAAAACCTTAAAATCATTTAGTTACGTAAATAAGGGAAGCATGGCGATCATTTCTAAATTTGAGGCTGTTGCCGATTTACCTAAAGTTTCTTTCGCCGGTTTTTTTGCATGGCTTATCTGGCTTTTTGTCCATATCATTCCACTGGTAGGATTTAGAAATAAAGTAGAAATTGCCTTTAGCTGGTTTTGGTCTTTCGTTACTAATAATCCCACCTTGCGTTTGATAATAAGGCCACGGGATGAAAAATAGAAAGAAAGAACAATTATTTTTAATCCGTTAATTTTGATTCAAATATGAAAGCAGCAATTATTAATCAATTTGGAGAAGCAGATGAACTTCACATCAAGGAGGTACCTAAGCCTAAAATAAACGCGAACCAGGTATTACTAAAAGTGGCAGCCGTTGGAATCAATCCTGTCGATACGAAGGTAAGAGCAGGTACAAGTGGTATGTCTAAATATGTTCAATTTCCTGCCATATTGGGCTGGGATGTTAGTGGAATTATAGAGGCTGTTGGAAAAAACGTAGTTGGATTTAATATAGGAGATTCTGTATTTGGATGTATTGGATTTCCCGGCCCTGGCAAAGGCTACGCGGAGTTTGCAGCGGCAGATCCTCACATGCTGGCGAAGAAACCGAATAATATTTCGTTTGAAGAAGCAGCAGCAGTTCCGATTGCGGGATTAACAGCCTACCAGGCGATAAATGAACACCTTAAAGTATCCTCAGGCCAAAAGATTTTGATACAGGCTGCGGCGGGCGGTGTAGGCCACCTGGCAGTACAATTTGCAAAAATGAATGGCGCTTATGTAATTGGTACCGCTTCAGATAAAAATGAAAAGTTTTTGAAGTCGCTTGGGGTAGATCAGTTTATTAACTATAAAAAGAAAGATTTTGAAAAGCTGGTCAGTGGGCTTGACGGCGTTTTGGATGCTATGGGTGGAGACGTGTTGTACCGGTCTCTCTCGTGTGTAAAGCCTGGCGGAACAGTTGTATGCCTCCCTTCATATACCAAAGATGATCCTAAAGCAATAGAGCTGGCAAAAAAATATGGAGTCAAATTAATGTGGCCCATGATGTATACTGACAGCCAGCAAATAAAAATAATTGCTGAGATGCTGGAACAGAAAAAAATAAAAGTATTTATTGATAAAATATTTTTTCTGGACCAGGTAGCCTGGGCTCACAAAGCCGTGGAAACACATGGCACAAAGGGTAAAGTGGTCGTAAGGATTAACTAAAATAATACCGGTAAAAATTATCGTTCTTTTATTATTCTTCTGCCTCAATCCACTTCCCCTGTCAATTGGATCAAAACGATTCCTGATGCCATTTAGGATAAATTCATCCTTAAATAATTCCACCTGTCTTATTCTAATGTATCTTTGTTGCCAAAATTTTATTCGAAATTTCAAAAAGTAATGGTTTTCAGTTTGTGAATGCAAAAGGGAAATAACATAAGAAACATGAAAAAAAAACCGATTAAAAGAAATGAAAATATTGTTAAGCTTTCACGTGACCATCATGCCAGCCTGTTATTTTGCTGGAAACTAAGGCAGGGAGTTAAGCACCATGCTGATGTTGACAGAATGATAAATTATGTATCGTATTTCTGGGCTGAACATTTTGCACCGCATTTCAATGAGGAAGAAAAATTTCTTTTTGCTCCTTTAAAAGATGATAAAGTTCAGAAATCGATTGATGATCATAAAAAGATAAAAGGGTTAATTGATGAATTAACTGTTAAAGGCTCGCTTGAGCGTGCATCTAAATTGTCTGAGTTAGCCGACACGGTAGATGAACACGTTCGGTATGAAGAAAGAATTTTATTTCCTTACCTGGAATCAGAATTGTCTGACAAACAATTACAGTTTATTGGTACAAAAATTTCCGATGATCCCTTATTGGATAATTATGAAGATGCCTTCTGGCAGAAACCCGGATCATTATAAACTAACGATTTTTAGTTCCGGCGTTATAAATTTCAGCACTGTGTTTTCGTGCATACATCGTGGTTATACTGCAAAAAAAATTACATTTTGGAATTATTTGACCCACATAAAAGAGATATAATATTTTCACTTACCTGTTTAAACGAAACAATAAAAGTATCGACTTATAAAGGAGAGTTCAGAAACCTGATGGTGTTGATTAATGAAAAAATATACGTAGAAGATTTTGGCGAATGCAAAGGAATAGGCAGGTGCGGAACCTGTTTGGTAGAAGTTGAAGGATTGGATGCTTC
>JBDTGD010000312.1:0-12974 GCA_039937595.1 Ginsengibacter sp.
ATTATTTTAATTATTTATTTTAAATTTTTGATCTCAATGGACTATAAAATGAAATTCATTTTTGCAGATAATATTACACCGGAACAAATGCAATTTTACGATGAGCATGGGTTTATCCATTATAAGAAATTTTTTACTCCGGAACAAATAAACGGCGCATTGAAAGCCGTAGAAACCCTGCAAAGTGAATGGATCTCGCAAAAGCTTGAAAAAGTAAACGGCATACCCATTAAATATGGCAAGGATGAAAATGGCAACCCAATAATCCAGCGCTTTGCATTTGCCTCTCTACATAGTGAATATCTGCACAACTTAGTGATGGATGAGCGTATTGATAAATTAAGGCATTTCATTGGTGAAGATGCCCGGATCGCTGAAAACGAAAAAGATGGTTTGGTGGTAAGCCATTATGTAAATACAGGGGAAGAAAGTACCTTTTCGAGATTGGGTTGGCATACAGACGGATTAAGGGATCTTTTTACGCAGTTTACACTGAATCCAATGTTGAACATAGGAATTTATATAGACGATTCTCCTATTGAAAAGGGTGGTTTGCGATTGCTGGATGGAACACACAAACAGGGAATCTTTAGAATGTTATTTCGAAAAAAATATTTTGTTGACAATGAAGCCGATAAAGACGAGGTAGCGCTGGAAGCTGAGGCGGGAGATTTAACGGTTCATTCCGGCAGAATCTGGCATCGCGCCGCGTTGGCCTCTGTCCAAGGTACCGCCAGTAAAAGAAGGGTAATGTATTTTCCAATAATAAAAGGAAAATATCAACCAAAGTCGAGCGAAAGCCGCACTCCTTTTTATCATAAATTTCATCGTTTACTGAAATAAGCCCTCTTTTAAAAATTATTTTTTATGACGAGTTACGCCCTGGTTACAGGCAGTAGTAAGGGCATTGGAAAAGCCATAGCAGAAGACCTTGCCAAAAGGCAATACAACATATTATTAGTTGCCCGTACTGAAAAATTACTTCAAAGTTTGGCCGAAGAAATGAGCCGGAAATACAATGTAGATGTAAAATGGCTGGCGCTGGATTTGTCTGAGCCTACTGCAGCATCGGAAGTGAAAAACTGGGTCACAAAGAATAATTTTCCGGTGTCCATCTTAGTAAATAATGCCGGATATGGATTGTGGGGTAATTTCCATGAGTTGGCTTTGGAAGACCAAAACAACATGGTTCGAGTAAATGTATTCTCTTTGGTAGATCTTACCTGGTTGATGATTCCGGTTTTAATGCTTCAACCAAAATCCTATATTTTGAATACGGGCAGTTTGGCAGGGTTACAGGCTGTTCCTACATTAAATTTGTATGCTGCCTCCAAAGCAATGGTCAATTCTTTCACGCGAGGTTTGGCTTATGAACTTAAGGACACAAATATCAGCGTTTCACTGCTTTCACCAGGTAGTGTTAGAACAGGTTTCGTGGAAAGAGCAGGAATGCATCACATGCAAAAAATGGCGGAAAAGTTTTCGATGAGTCCGGAAGAAATTGCTGCAATTGCAGTGAAAGGAATGCTCAATGAAAAGAAAGAAATAATGCCTGGGTTTGTAAACCGCTTCAGCGCCGCAATGGTTAAAATTTTGCCGAAATCATTAATTGAAAATCTTGCCGGCTCTGCCTATAAAAAGAAAGCCTGATTATTTAGTCAACATTATTTTTGGAATTAATTAAAAAATACCGTCTATTTTCTTCAGCCATACAGGAATGGATATACGCTTTTTCTGTAAAGGGCTTTTTCATAAAACTAATTTTTGCCATTGCCTTTGGATTAGCGCTTTTAGTTTTTCTGCGAAATTATTTTCAATACCTGGAGGTGAGAAATGGTATCGTTTTAAATGATTGGTTATTAGACAGGTTCCATCCGAGAAATTTTTCCCGAGAAATTTTCGTGTTATTGTATCTGTCAGTTTTGACCGGATTTCTTTATTTATTTACCAAACCTTTTATTTTACTACGGGCATTGCAAACCGCTGCTATTGCGTATTCTATAAGGATTGTTACACTTTACCTGGTTAATTTAGATCCACCGGCAGGTCTTATTCCGTTGATTGATCCTATTGCAAATTATTTTGGATACGGCGGTCCATTGATAACAAAAGATCTGTTTTTTTCCGGCCACACTGCCAGCCTCCTGATACTATTTCTGGCAGTAAAAATTCCCTGGTTAAAAATGTTTTTCTTAATCGCTTTGATAGCTATCGTGACGATGCTGCTCTGGCAGCATGTGCATTACTCGCTGGACATACTTGGTGCTCTATTTTTTACTGTTCCGGCATGGAAGATTACCGGCAGGCAAAAACCTTGGATGTAACTTTTCGCTAGAAACATTCCCCATATTTTTCAAGACAATATTCCTGAGTTTATGGAGACCGCGCTCAAACAAATAAAGTGGGCAAGATTAATATTCTAAAGGATTTCTCTTTGTATGCCTTATTCTGATAATTCTGATTTCACGATCAGAAACATGGTACGTTATTCTGTATCTAAAAATTTCATATGCGCGAAACGAAATGTCTTTATCCTGCCTGAATCTATCGGGCGGATATTTTGTAGGGTATTTTATTTATTCCTCAATTGATTTCAAAATCCCTATCCTCACTTTTTCCGCATTTTGGAACGAAACCTTCCCTTAAAGCAATTTTCGCTTCACTGTCTATAACTATTTTTCGGGCTGCATTCACCACGATTGCATTTCTTTTTGCAACTCTTCAAAGGTTGTAAAATTTCCCTCATTGATACGTTCCATTGCATCATCAAGTTCTTTGTTGTATTCTTCCAAAGAAACAGGCTCCCTCGTTTCCCTATCTGGCATTGCAAATGATTTAATCATCTGAAGTAACGACTCTTTTTGAGGTTCGGTAAGCTTGATAAAATGCTTTATAAGTTCTTTATCAATTGGAGACACTGCCATAAGGTTGTATTTGATACAAATTTACCTTTTATTTGATTAAGTTTATAACCGCGGTTTTACCATAAGCCATCAACATAAAAAACTTGGAAACAAAACCAATTTTCAATAAAGAAGCCGGAATTCTTTTTTGAAACTGAATCATTGAAATTATCTGCTGCTTTGGTTTTATATCGCCGAGATAAGACAATAATTTTTCTTCAGAATCTATTTTCAGGTTGCGCATCAACCGCCAGTAATAATCAAAGACAACCACACTTTTTAAAATATCTTTTTTCTGCTCATTCAAAAAAGTAATATTTTCCGGCATCTGAACGGCAGGATTGTATTTAGTGTAGCCGGTTACCTGGTCATCATGAAAACCAATGTTCAATAACACTTCATCAATATAAACAGGCATTGCTGTTTGCTGGATAACTCTGATGTAATAATCAAAATCGACGATAAATTTATATCGGTTATCATAAAAAATATCCAGGCTTTTTCGCACAATGGTACAACTCGGATTGCCGATGTAAACCTTTTTTAAAAGATGATAAGGGTTCGATTTTAAAAATGCTTTATCGGCGGCAGACATTTTTACCACTTCTTTTTTACCTGAATTTGCTTCCACATTTTGAAAAGCAGAAAAGAAAAAATCGGTACCGGGATTTTCCTGGATCGCATCGTAGAAAATCTGTAATGCATCATCGGAAGCAAACCAATCATCATTGTGCATGATCTTTATCCATGTTCCATTTGCCTTTCTTATCGCTTCATTCCAATTCTCAGGCGTTCCTAAAGACTTTCCATTTTTGTAATAATGAATGCCGGGATTTGAATTATAATTCTCCAATAATCCTTCTACTGAATTATCAGGGCTGTCGTCAGTAATTATGATTTCAAAATCTTTATAAGTCTGGCTTAGAATAGAATCCAATAATCTTTTTAGATAATCTTCATGCTTGTACGCGGGAATGCAGATGGAAATGAAGGGCATCTTATTTACTTTTAATTAGCGATTTTTTCTGCAACGGTAATAAGATGAAAAGGCTTCGCCTTTTGCTGGTATTTAATTTTAAAACCGCAATGAATTAATAATTCACTGATCAGTTCCAGGCTGTAAACATGATGATGAACGCATCGGTTTGAAAAATTATCTTCCATCCTCGCTTTTAATTCTTCGGGAGAGTTTATCATGGCATCTTTTGAAATGTCATGAAGACCAAGTGTCTCTTCAAAATGCGTTGTGTCATGTTCGTTCGTTTCTTCATTGAAATCCTGTAATAAATGAGCAAACGTTGTATAAGGGCGTTTATGGTCAAAAGTAAAATCTTTATTCGGTAAGACCAGCACTATTTTACCGTCCTTCTTTAAAACCTCATTCCATCTTTGCAATGCCTTTATAGGGTTTGCAACATGCTCGAGGCTATGGCAGGACAACAAAAAATCATATTTTTCATTTTCTATGTGGTCTAGCTCGCTCGCTTCCAAAATATATTGGAAACCTTTTTTATTATTTGCGTATGCATAACTCGTGCCTTCTTCAATTTTTCCTTCCCACACGGTTTCCGCACTATAATTAACACCGTCAATTCTTTTGGCAAAAACATAAACAGGAAAATAGGATTTTAAATTAAAAAATGCGCTCGGTCCCCCAATCTCTAACCCTGTCTTATCTTTTAAGCCGTAACTAATTTTGATTAGCTTCCTTTTTTCAGGCCTTGTAGCATAAGAAATTAATGTAGTTATGTATTGGGTAAACTTCATAATTTATATTTAATATTGCAAAGAAAGTACTTCTTTATCACTTATTCAGATTGGAGTTCTCCATAAGATTTAAATAAAAATAAATTTGAAATTCATTTCTTTTATATCCAAAACCCCAATTTCTGAAGAAAAGAAATAATGAAAATCGCGACTGCCGTCATACTTTATTACCCGGATGCAAATGTCATAGAAAACATATCTTCCTATTTCAATTCGGTTGAAAAATTGTATTTGGTTGACAATACGGAAATACCTTCCAAACTGACAGCGGACAATCTAAAACGCTTTACAAGCGCGGTTTATATACATGACGGAGAAAATAAAGGTATAGCAGCAAGGCTCAATCATGTGGGTAACCTGGCTTTAAAAGATGGCTTTGATTGGTTGCTGACTATGGACCAGGATTCTTCTTTTGAGGATAAAACATTTACTAATTATTTGAATTGTTTAAGTTCTTTTGAAAAGAAAGAAAAAGTGAGCATGTTTGGCATCAACCACGTTAAAGAATTAGATGAGCTTGATAATTGCAATGCAGTAAATGTAAATCATCTTATCACCTCCGGAAGCGTTCTAAATTTACAATTAATGAATGAAATCGGAGGCTTTGATGAAAAATTATTTATTGATGAGGTTGACTTTGAATATTGTCTTAGATCAGTTGTAAAGGGCTTTAGCATTATTCAATTTGCAAATATTTTCCTAACACATAACCTGGGCCAAACATCCCAGCATCGTTCATTTAAAACTTCCAAATTAACACAACGGGTTTTGCATTCGCCTGTTAGAATGTATTATATGACAAGAAATTTTCTATACGTTGAAACAAAATACAGTAAAGCTTTTCCTGATGAAATAAATCTAAGGAAAAAAGTCTTATTTAACCGGTTTAAAAATAACATCCTTTATAATAGACAACGCTTTGCGGTCATGAGAAAAATTGCAAAGGGATTTTTGGATTATAGGAAAAAAAGGATGGGGAAACTAAAATAATTTTTAGATACATCGTAAAGTGAAGAAGTATCTTCGCGTTTTTAAATACCAATAAAAATATATGGAATCACTTAGAGAAATCTTTGACAGTCTTAATGGTAAATTAATTCATAAATGGGATCATTATATTGAGGTCTATGATTTATACTTTAATAAATACAGGGGCAAAGAAATCAACATCCTTGAAATTGGTGTATCACAGGGAGGGTCGCTTGAGCTATGGAAAAAATATTTTGGAGACAAGATGCATTTATATGGAGTGGATATTAATCCGAGATGTAAGGAATTGGAGGATGAGCACGTTACCATTTTTATCGGAGAACAGGAGGACAGGAATTTCTTAACCGAGTTGAGAAATAAAATACCGAAAATCGATATTCTTATTGATGACGGCGGTCACACGATGATTCAGCAGATTACAACTTTTGAGGAAATGTTTCAGCACGTAAAAGACGACGGCATTTATTTATGTGAAGACACACATACTTCCTATATTGACGCTTTTCATGGAGGATATAAAAAGAAAAATACTTTTATTGAATACAGTAAAAACTTTATTGACTATATCAATGCGTGGCATTCAGAAAATAAAAAGAAATTGGATGTTAGTGATTTTACAAAATCAGTTTATGGTTTACACTTTTACACAGGAATGGTGGTTATCGAAAAAAAGATAATGAAACCTCCCTTTGATGTTCTTAAAGGAGAACTTACTGTCGGTTATGTAGAGTATAAGGCGCAAAAAAAAGAATCTATTTTGAAACAGGTCAAGAAAAAAATAAAGAAAATTTCGGAATAACAGTGAAAGAACAAATGTGTAACATTTGTCTTTATTCGTAGATTTTAAAATCTCATAATGGACAGTATTTAAAAACTTTTTTACGAAATAGTACCTATTGTTCAGAAAACTAAAGATATCATTGGAAGATATTGCGCTATGTGCTAATTTGCCAGAAATTATTTTTAATGTCTGACCAAAACTCATTTAATAAAAATTTACTTACCGGGCTCAAATCAAGAATAAAAAAAACGTTCCATAATCCATATAGAGAGGTAAATATTAACTGGGCTTCATTGAAGTATTTGAAGCACTTGCCGGCTGACAAGATTCATTCGCATAAATTACTGCAACATGAAACTTTCTTTTACGGTGGGTTAGAATATTTACATGGCGTAAAGGAGATTTTTCTTGAGGGTGTTTACAAACAGGAACTTCCGGAAAATGCCGCTATAATTGATTGCGGAGCGCACATTGGATTAAGCGTGATTTATCTGAAAAGTATTTGTCCTACAGCCCATATTGTTTGTTTTGAGCCCGATACAAAAAATTTTGATCTGCTTCAGGAAAACATTTCTTCCCACCAATTACGTAACGTGGAAATTAAAAAAGAAGCCGTTTGGATTGAAAATACTCAATTAAATTTTATTCAGGATGGGAATATGGGAAGCAAGATTGGCGATGACAATTCGTCTAATTCTGCTTTTGTAAAAGCTATCCGGTTGAAAGATTATCTAAACAAAGAAGTAGATTTTTTAAAAATGGATATCGAAGGAGCCGAATATAAGGTGTTAAAAGATATTTCAGAAAGTTTGAAAAACATAAGTAAAATGTTCATCGAATATCATGGAACATTTGAACAGAATAATGAGCTCTTAGAAATACTTGATCTTGTTACCAAAGCTGGGTTTAAATTTTATATTAAAGAAGCGGCTTCGATATTAGACCAACCGTTTTTGCCCAAAACTGCTCCCACTGACTACGATCTTCAATTGAATATTTTTTGCATTAAAAATGTCGATTGATTATTACTTAAGCATCTCTAAAAACAATTCCAATCCTTTCTTTTTATCTTCATCCAGATTAAAACTGATACAATCTTTGTAATAATGATGAAGATCAAATATTTTGTAGGGATTCGCTTGCACCACTTCTTCAAGCCTGTTTAGACCAAAAGCATTGACCTCATTGAATTCATTGATAAAATTCCCATCCAGTTTCTTATTGCTTATCCACGCAGCAAATACAAATGGCAAACCGGTGAATTTTTTCCATTCCGAGCCCAGATCATAAATGAACGGAGAAATTTTTCTTTGTTGTAAAGCGCGGTCACCAATTACAAGGCCAGCCTTAGTATCTGAAATTTGAGACTGATAATCTCCTGACGTTTCTTCATAAGCAACATTTATTTTCCAAAAGTTGTCAATTATCACTTTCAAAAGGGCAACAGATGTCCGGCTTTGATAATCCAGCAAAATGGTCTCAATTTTATCTAATGGCTCGTCGCTGAAAAGGCAGACACTTGCCACCTCTCCTACGCTTCCTATACAATAGTCGGAAACGATATGATATTCTTTCATTTCCGGAATAATGGCCACCGGTACCAGTCCAACATCAATTTCATCATCCAACAACATTGAAGCAATCTTCGAAGGGTAATCAATTATCAATTCGGCCTGTTCTTTCATCATTCCAAGGTCTAATCCGTATATCAAAGGCTTTGTATTCAAATAACTTACGGCCCCCACTCTTATTTTTTTCTGCACTGTTTACTTTAAATTTGCCGCAAATTTAATTCAGAATACTGAAAGCCGAAGAGCGAAAGCAGAAGACAGAATTGAAAAAATAGAAAAGTCAATTATTTGTTTGTTTACCGTGATGAATTCTTTAAACTATTCGTTTTAAAACAATATAACAATTTAGCACTATAACAATATTACAATACAACACATGCAACTACAATCTCTTACAGCCATTTCTCCTATTGACGGACGTTACCGGCATCAGCTTCAGCATCTCGATGAATATTTTTCTGAATTTGCTTTAATAAAATACCGCGTAAAAGTAGAAATTGAATATTTCCTTTTTCTGTCAGAAAATAAATTTTTTAAAGTTCCTGCATCGCTGAAAAAACAGCTCATCAAAATTCAAGATGAATTTTCTGTTAATGACGCCGAAACAATAAAGGCTACGGAACGAGTTACCAATCACGATGTGAAAGCTGTCGAATATTTCTTAAAACAAAAATTAGAAATTGTTGGCGGCGAAGATCTAAAAGAATGGATACATTTTGGACTAACATCACAGGATATCAACAACACGGCCCTTCCGATGATGTGGAAAGAAGCTATCGAACATGAATATTTGCCGGCTGTGATTAATTTGCAGCACCAACTTCATGAACTTGCCATTAAGTGGAAAGAAATTCCGATGCTTGCGCGGACACACGGCCAACCTGCATCCCCAACTATTCTTGGTAAAGAAATTATGGTTTTTGTAGAAAGAATAGACAACCAAATTCAGCAATTTAGTTACATTCCATTTACCGGAAAATTCGGTGGCGCTACCGGAAATTTTAATGCTCACTACGTAGCATACCCGAAAATTGCCTGGGCAGCTTTTGCCAATAAATTCCTGCAAGAAAAATTAGGATTGCAACGCCAGCAATACACCACTCAAATAGAACACTATGATTTGCTCGCTGCACATTTTGATGCTATTAAAAGAATCAATACGATCCTTATAGATTTTTGTCGCGACATCTGGACTTACATCAGCATGGATTATTTTAAACAAAAAATAAAAGAAGGCGAAATAGGCAGCAGCGCCATGCCGCATAAAGTGAATCCCATAGACTTTGAAAATGCAGAAGGTAACCTGGGAATAGCAAATGCATTGTTAGAACACCTTTCAGCAAAACTTCCTATTTCCAGATTACAAAGAGACCTAACTGATTCTACCGTTATCAGGAATATCGGAATGCCCATAGCGCATACGTTGCTTTCTATTTTATCTATCGAAAAAGGAATTGGGAAGCTGATTTTAAACGAAGATAAATTACATGCTGACCTTGATAACAACTGGGCCGTGGTAGCAGAAGCCATTCAAACTGTTTTGAGAAGAGAGAATTATCCAAAGCCTTACGAAGCACTGAAAGAATTGACAAGAGGAAAAAGCGCTATTGATAAAAATGCGATTCATTCATTTATTAACGATCTGAAAATTTCAGGTGCGCTAAAAAAAGAATTGAAAGCTATCACACCGTTTAATTATACCGGATTTTGTGATTTATAAAAATGGATATACCTCTACAGTGTAATTCATTATCAATAGCTGGCTACGCATGGATTCAAATCAATGAAAAGCACTTTCTTTTATTCGGCCTGTGGAAATATAACCTGGAAAAAAGTGATGAGATTAATACAATAGCTTCTTTTATCGATTGTCCATTAGCAATTTTCAATTATCACTTATGTATCTCACTCGTGAAATGAAATTCAATATCAGGATTATTGGTACGTTCGGTATTTAAAAACCATTCGCTTTGAGCGAGATAAACCAGGTGGCCGTCTTTGTCTTCCGCAATGTTTCCGGATTTATATTTAATGAATTCCTGGAGTTTTTTCGGGTCTTTTGACGTAATCCAGCAGGCTTTGTAATAGGAAAGAGAATTAAGCTGGACTGAAGCGCTGTATTCGTGCAGGAGGCGGTATTGAATTACTTCGAATTGCAATTCGCCTACGCAACCGATGATTTTTTTATTACCTCCAAACTGGGTAAACAATTGCGCCACGCCTTCATCCGTCAGTTGCAACAAACCTTTTTCAAGCTGTTTGGTTTTCATCGGATCTTTGTTGATGACTTCTTTAAAAATTTCAGGAGAAAAAGAAGGAATGCCCGTATAGTAGTAATCTTCTCCTTCAGTAAGCGTATCGCCTATTTTAAAATTGCCGGTATCAAACAATCCTACTACATCACCCGGGAACGCGGATTCGATAATATCTTTATCCCTTGCCAAAAAAGTATAAGGATTGCTGAACCTAACGTTCTTGCTTAGACGAACATGATGAAAATATTTGTTGCGCTCAAATTTGCCGGCACATACTCTCAAAAATGCAATTCTATCGCGGTGGCGCGGATCGAGGTTGGCGTGTATTTTAAAGACAAACCCACTGAATTTATTTTCCGCAGGCTCTACAATGCGTGTCGTTACTTCCCTGGGCTGCGGCAATGGCGCTATTTGTATAAATGTTTCCAGTAATTCCTTGACACCAAAATTATTGATGGCACTGCCAAAAAACACAGGCGCGATTTTACCGTGACGATAAGGTTCCTTTTCAAATTTGCCATAAACGCCTTCAATCAATTCTACATCTTCACGCAATTGAGCGGCATCTTTAGCACCCAGTTTTTGTACTACTATTTCATCATTAATATTTTCAATAGGAATATCTACCTCAGTCGTTTTTTGATTTGGGGTAAATAATAAAAGGTTTTTTTCAAACAAATTATAAACGCCTTTGAAATCTTTTCCCATACCTATTGGCCAGCTTAGCGGATGCAATTGAATATTTAATTCGGACTCTATTTCATCCAAAAGGTCGAAAGGATTTTTTCCATCACGATCCAGTTTATTAACAAAAACGATTACCGGTGTATCGCGCATCCTGCACACTTCCATTAACCTTTTCGTTTGTTCTTCTACTCCTTTTACGCAATCTATGACCAACACGACGCTGTCCACCGCAGTTAAAGTACGGTAAGTATCTTCTGCAAAGTCTTTGTGGCCGGGAGTATCCAGGAGATTTATCAAAGTGCCTTTATATTCAAAACTCATAACGGAGGTAGCCACCG
This sequence comes from Ginsengibacter sp., assembly GCA_039937595.1. Classification (GTDB taxonomy): domain Bacteria; phylum Bacteroidota; class Bacteroidia; order Chitinophagales; family Chitinophagaceae; genus Ginsengibacter. The sequence continues at coordinate 11,293 of JBDTGD010000312.1, forward strand.
AAATACCGCGCTGCCTCTCAATATCCATAAAATCCGAAGTGGCGTGTTTTTTTATCTTGTTACTTTTTACTGCCCCGGCAGTCTGGATAGCACCGCCGAAAAGTAAAAACTTTTCAGTAAGGGTCGTTTTTCCGGCATCCGGGTGAGAGATGATGGCAAAGGTTCTGCGTTTTTGTATTTCGTTAACCAGCTTATTGTTTACTTCCGCCTGCATAATTTTCTTAAAAAAATTTGGCTGCGAAGGTAAGTCAATTGGCGAATTAATGTAGAGACGCAATGCATGGCGTCTCTACGACGATGATTCATTAGGGTTGCCAACCTTCCAAAGGTTGGCAACCCTCTCTCACAGTAAACAAGCATTTTTCAAAGATTTTTATTTAACCTTTCAAATTAATGTTTTTATCCTGGCTTGAATGTCAATCATAGGGACGCAACGCATTGCGTCTCTACTAATTGGCCCATTATCGCATTAGCTAATTAACTTGCGTACTTTTGCACCACTTAAAACATATTTATGGATTTCACTCTATCAGAAGAGCAAAAAATGATTCGGCAGGCAGCGCGCGACTTTGCAAATACGGAATGCTTGCCTGGGGTAATTGAACGAGATGAACATCAAAAGTTTCCTTATGAGCAAGTAATGAAACTCGCTGACCTGGGTTTTCTGGGAATGATGGTACCTGAGGAATATGGCGGTGCCGGCCTTGACGCGGTCAGTTATGTTTTGGCCATGGAAGAAATCAGTAAAGTAGATGCAAGTACAAGCGTTTGCATGAGTGTAAACAATAGCCTCGTTTGCTACGGCCTGGAAGCATTTGGCACAGAAGAACAAAAGAAAAAATATTTAACACCGTTGGCGCACGGAAAAAGAGACGGCGAATTGTATATCGGCGCTTTTTTGTTGAGTGAACCAGAAGCAGGCAGTGACGCTACTTCGCAAAGAACTACTGCGGAAGATAAAGGAGATCATTATTTAATTAACGGCGTAAAAAACTGGATTACAAACGGCAACACAGCTTCCGTCTATTTGGTGATGGCGCAAACGCATCCTGAAAAGGGAAGCCACGGTATCAATACATTTATCGTAGAAAAAAACTGGCCTGGCGTAAAAGTGGGCGCAAAAGAAAACAAACTGGGCATCCGTGGAAGCGACACGCACAGCATTTCGTTTACGGATGTAAAAGTGCCTAAGGAAAACAGGATTGGCGAAGATGGCTTCGGATTCAAATTCGCGATGCAAACGCTTTCGGGTGGTCGCATCGGCATTGCTTCCCAGGCGTTAGGACTTGCGTCAGGCGCCATGGAAAGAGCAATTGCATATTCCAAAGAACGAAAAGCGTTTGGTACAGAAATAAAAAATCACCAGATCATTCAATTCAAAATTGCTGACATGGCAACTAGAATTAATGCTGCGCGATTGCTGTGTCTAAGATCGGCCTGGCAAAAAGACAACAAAGAAGATTATACACAAAGTGCCGCCATGGCAAAAGTTTTCGCCAGCGAAACAGCAATGTGGGTAACAACAGAGGCGGTGCAGATTCATGGTGGATACGGCTATGTAAAAGAATACCATGTAGAAAGAATGATGCGCGATGCCAAAATTACGCAGATTTATGAGGGCACGAGCGAGATGCAGCGGATTGTGATAAGCCGTGGGATCTTGAAGTAAGTAACTTGCTAAT
>JBDTGD010000313.1:0-3932 GCA_039937595.1 Ginsengibacter sp.
ATGCTTTGCCATTCCTGGTGAATAACCCAAACCTGCTTTCGTCTTGAAAATACAGATTAACTGATGTGTATTTCGCATCCGATTGTAAAATTACTTCCTGGCACCTTTGACTAAAGTTTTTTTAAAAGTGTCAACCAGTAAATCATCTTTTTTCACATGACTTTTTCTGGCAACTTTTATTTTGCTCCCGAAATTGCGTTGGGTGTATTTTACCAAAGTAATATATTTCATGCCAGCAGAGAGTTCTTTATTCACCCATTCTAAAAGTTCAGTGTATCCCCTAATTCCATTCCTTGGATCTTTTAATTTCTTTTCAATCTGTTTATGCGCCTCTTTGGAGACCACGCTCTTCTTAAACCCTCCAACCCGTCCATGAGTTAATAATGGGCTAATGCCTTCCTTATTATATTGGTTACGCTACTTTACAATACTGTTATGATTGTCCAGTGAATTAACAATTTTTATAAGAACCAAAAAAGATTACACTTTTTTGATTTTGCAATGCCCAAGAACAAAAGGCCGATGAAATTGCATACTGATATTTCTTCTCTGAAAAAATGCTTATGTGTCGGATTCCAACATTTTTAACCAAAAGTCTCGCCCTGGCTCACTATTACCGAAATTTTCACCCGTTTTTTTTATTAGGTCTTCTACTTATTCTTTAAAAACCTATTCTTTAAAAACGCTGTTCCAGATCACTTTTTCAACTTGGGTTGCTATAACATTTTTATCTAAAGAATTATTGCTAATGATAACAGGATGAAATTCAGCAGGAGTTCCAACTCTTCCATGCGATCCCTTTATCAATGTAGCATCTAAAGGAATCACATCCATGACGTACCGCAATCCAACTTTTTTTCGTAGAAGTTTGTAGCCGGCACGTAGTTTTGAGGTCATAAACATTTCCACCGGATCGTAGCCCGGTTTTTTATGAATATCAACCACCCTGGCATAATCCGGTGCAACAGCATCATCAAGCCAAAAGTAATAAGTAAACCAGCTTTGGGCATCTGCCATAACTACCAAATCTCCACTGCGCGCATGATCTATATGATATTCTTTCTGTGCATTTTTATCCAGGATTAATTCTATTCCCGGAACTTTTTCTAAAATATTTTTTACTTTGTTAGTTACTGAAGGATCATTAATATACACATGCGCGACTTGATGATCCGCTACCACAAAGGCTTTTGATGCGCCTGGATCCAGTAATTCCAAACCTCTTTCTACACGAATCTGCAATAAATCATTTTTGCGAAATAAACGATTTAAATGAACCGGGTTATTAACAGGGGTTATACCATATTCAGAAAGAATAATGATATGAGCATTTCTCTTCTCAAAATAGTTTACTAATTGTGCAATTACTTCATCTATCGCATTTAATTCTTTGGAGATTTTCGAAATATCCGGCCCAAACTTTTGAAGGCCATAATCAAGGTGTGGAAGATAGATCAGTGAAAGAGTTGGATCGTGCCATTTATCCGTAAGAATGGAAGCATCTGCTATCCATTGCGTGGATTTGATATTGGCTCCCGGCCCCCAAAACTGGAATAAAGGAAACTGTCCTAATTCTTTTTGTAGCTTATCACGCAACTCTGCCGGATGCGAATAACAATCGGGAAGTTTTCTGCCATCCGCGAGATAATTGGGTCTGGGGGTAACCGCAAAATCGGCAGAAGAATACATATTATACCACCAGAACATTTTAGCACAGGTAAAGGCAGGATCCAGCTTTTTAGCCTTCTCCCATATTTTTTCTGCATGAACCAGTTTGTTGGACTGCTTCCAGAATTTGATTTCACAATCTTCCCTATCGTACCAGCCATTGCCCACAATTCCATGGTCCGAAGGCCATTTACCGGTAATATATGTTGACTGTACAGCCGTGGTTACCGCTGGAAGCATAGGTTCAATAGTGCTCAGATTTTTACTAAGAGTGTAGTTTTTTAAAAAAGGCATCTGTTCTCCTATTAATGAAAGAGAAAGGCCTACCACATCTATAACAACTGTTTTTTTCATTATCATTTAATTCGGAGCCATCACTTATGCAGGATATCTTTTGCCCATTGCAATTCCCTAATAATAGAATCCTGCAAAGGCAACTTCAACTCGGGCGGCAGCACTTCCCAGGTATAAGTCTCTACTTCGAGGTGTTTTGTAAAGGGTTTCATTTTTTGAAGGGTCAATACTTCAATAATTTCATCCTGTGTGGAAGATAATAATCCAAAGTTTTTCGCGAAAACGGGTACATGAAAATGGGCACGCCATTCCAGGTAACGATGGTCATTATCTTTTAAAGCATCAGGGAGGTCAGCGTATCGCACCAGTTTTCTGTCTGCTGTTTTTGCTACTACCTGGTGCAGGTAAGTAGGTTCACTAAACTTTTCAAAACTTTCTTTAATACTTTTTGTATTTTCTTCTGATGAATTCATTTTAGCTTTTAATGCCGCACTGATCTGAATTTTCCCAATTTTTATCCCGCGATTCGCAATATCCTCAATGATTTGTTTATGCGGTTCATACCCAATTGCAAAGTGGCATACATCATAGCATAGACGAAGATGTTCCTTTATTAAATTTTCCGCATGTTGGGGAGATACATCAAACTTTGTTTCAATAATGGGGATGCCAGTGGGAAGCACTTCATTTTCAAACCACTCGATAAATTCATTACCTGTTTCCAATAATCCATCCGGCTCAGGCTCTATATCGAGATGTAATAATCTACCGCTGGACTGATGTATTTTAATCAATTCTTCTATAACAAGGATGATATTTTTAGTACTGATCTCTTTTGCCGCATTTAACAAATCGGCGGTTTTAAACCAAAGCCTGTAGCTTAATGGTGAAGTAGATACACCTCCATCCAAACCTGCCGGAATTATTGCGCTTAAAATATGAAATAACCGGATAGTGTAATCTACTCTCTGATCTGTTGTCCAGTCGGGAGAATGTACCTGATCTTTTACTACTTTACGATGAAATTTTCCATAAGGAAATCCATTCATGGTAAACACATAGGCATCATGATCTGCAAGCCACTTCTTAAAGTCAGAAAGATTTTCTTTTTCAATTAATTCAATACTTGCTTCGTTGGACAAGCGTAAACCTATACCCATCGCATTATCCGGTGATATCTTTTCTTTTATAGGAGGAAAATATTCTTCTATTGCAGCAAAATGATTTGGCCAATTTTCTCCTGCGTGAATATTGGTACAATAAGTAAGATGCCCAAATGGTGTAAGCATGTTTGGAAGTTTATAATTTTAAAGTTTGGAAAGTACAAACAATTACCATACAATAATTTTAAAGAATAAATCACAGAGCCGTGTGTTGATAGCCTCGTAATTTTTCCGCTGCTACTTTAAGTAAAGAAATATCCATCTCATGAACTTCTTCACCTCTTCCGATATCACGAAGTAACATAATGGTTAAACGGCCACCTAAATGTTCCCGGAACTCCTGTAATCCTTGAAGAATCTCATTGTTATCCCCTTCCAATTGCAACAGTGGATGCGTAATTTCAAAGCCGAGGTTTATCAATAATTGAACGACCCGTTCTGCTTTTTCCATAGATAACCGGCCCGATAAAGCAGAATAAGTGGTATCTAAAGCAATCCCCATCGCCACGGCTTCTCCATGCAAAACCTGGAAATCAGTTAACTGCTCTAATTTGTGTGCGCTCCAATGTCCAAAGTCTAAGGGTCTTGAAGATCCCAGTTCAAAAGGATCGCCGGAGGCTATATGCTGCAAATGCAATTCAGCACAACGATGGATCAAATTGTCCATAACACCCTGGTATCTCTTTGCAAATTTCTCCGCATTCATTTCAATCCAATAAAAGAAGTCTGCATCTTTAATGAGAGCTACTTTTACGGCTTCTGCAATCCCGGAACGCCAGTTCCTTTCGTCCAAAGTCGTTAAAAAAG
>JBDTGD010000314.1:0-19888 GCA_039937595.1 Ginsengibacter sp.
TGCCAAAAATTACCTTTGCAACGTTGCGAAATCAATTTAACAATTTAAGAGATGGTCTTCAGAAAAATAATTAATGATCCGGTGTTTGGTTTCATAACCATTGATGATGAATTCATTTTCAAAATAATTTCCCATCCATTTTATCAAAGGTTACGACGTATCAATCAAATGGCTTTGGCACAATTGGTTTATCCAGGCGCCGTACACACAAGGCTACATCATTCGCTAGGCGCCTATCATCTGATGTGCAATGCGCTTCATGAATTGAAAAGCAAAGGAATTTCAATTACCAATGAGGAGGAGCAAGCCGCAAAAATTGCTATTTTGCTCCATGATATCGGACACGGGCCTTATTCCCACGCATTAGAACATATCCTCATAAAAACGGTAAGCCACGAAGAAATTTCTTTATTGCTAATGCAAAAAATTAATAAGGAATTCGATGGGAAATTGCAGATGGCAATTGATATCTTTAAAAATAACTACTCAAAAAGATTTCTTCATCAGTTGGTTAGCGGACAGTTGGATGTTGACCGTATGGACTACCTAATTCGTGACAGCTTCTTTACCGGTGTAAGCGAAGGGGTAATTGGATATGACAGAATCATAAAAATGCTTACAGTTTATGATGGAGAATTGATGATAGAGGAAAAAGGAATTAATTCAATTGAGAAGTTTTTGATCTCACGCAGGTTCATGTACTGGCAAGTATATCTCCATAAAACGGTTTTGTGTGCAGAAAAAATACTTTTAAAAATCATTCAACGTGCCCGTCATATACAAACGCAATCTCCCTCTCCTGTTTTTAATATTTTCCTGAATGAAGAATACGAAAGTGGAAAGATTGAAAATTATCTTGATGAATTTTGTAAGCTTGATGATTACGATGTAATGTATTCTATCAAATCATGGATAAATCATCCGGATAAAATTTTATCTTTACTTTGTAAAAGCATTATAAACCGGCATTTACTTAAAATACTATATTCGGCACACGAAATACCCGGAGAATTAATAAATGAAAAAAAGAATATCGCAATAAACTACCTGAAATTAAGAAAGGAAGAGGCTGATTATATAGTTTTTACAGGTGAAACAGAAAATAAAACCTATAATAATAAAACAGAACATATTAATATCCTATTTAAAAATGGTGATATAAAAGATATTTCAGAAGTGGATAATGCCCTTATCAATCAAAGTTTATTTGACTCTGTGAAAAAATTTTACATTTGTTTTATTAATATGGATATCACATTATAGTTTAATTTTATTTTTTTTAAAATTTGATCATTTACAATGGAGTTTACTGCAAAGCAAATAGCGGAAAAAATTGATGGAAAAATTGAAGGAGATGCAGATATAAAAGTATCCTCCTTTGGTAAGCTTGAAGAAGCCATTGAAGGCCAATTGGCGTTTTTGGCGAATCCCAAATACGAAGAATTTTTATACACCACTAAGGCATCTATCATTATTATTAATGCTTCTTTAACGGTGGAAAAAAAATTGAATGCCACTCTTATCCGCGTTACGGATGCTTACTCTTCCTTTGCTGCCATTTTAACAGCTTATTCACAAATGGCAAAAGCAAATCTGACAGGGATACAAGAGCCGTCATATATTTCATCCGGAGTAACTATGGGTAATAATATATTTGTAGGTGCTTTTACATACATTGGCAAGGATGTTACCATTGGAAATAACGTCAAACTTTATCCACAGGTATTTTTGGGAGACAATGTCATCATCGGGGACGATTCTATATTATATCCAGGTGTGAAAATTCATCATGATTGTGTGGTAGGAAAAAATGTTTCTTTACATGCAGGATGCGTTATCGGTGGCGATGGGTTTGGTTATGCGCCACAATCTGATGGAAGTTTTACCAAAGTACCACAAATAGGTAATGTAGTTATCGAAGATAATGTAGAAATAGGCTCCAACACTACTATTGACAGAGCAACTATCGGTTCTACTTTTATTAAGGCCGGTGCCAAATTAGATAATTTAATTCAAATAGCGCACAACGTAGAAATAGGAAACAATACCGTGATTGCAGCTCAATCGGGCGTAAGTGGAAGTACAAAAATTGGTAAAAATGTGATGATCGGAGGGCAGGCAGGCGTTGTAGGCCATATTCACATTGCTGATGGAAGCAAAATAAATGCACAAAGCGGAGTGGGTAAATCAATAAAAACACCCAATACTTCAGTAACCGGCTCTCCGGCTTTTGATTACGGGCACGCCCTTCGCAGCCAGATATTAAGCAGGAACCTTCCTGAAATGGAAAAAAGAATTAAAGAACTGGAACACATGATGGAGCAGTTGAAAGCTGAAAAAGTTACCCAATGATTTCATCCGATTTCAAGCCTCCTGGTAAAAATTTTAAAATTTCCAACATTCCCTTTATAATTTAAAGAATTTCTTTTCATACTTTCGTGCCCATGGAGAATCGGACCAATCCTAAAGAAAAATTTTTTCAACACACCATTAAAGATACTGTCGCCATCTCCGGCGCTGGAATTCATACGGGCAAGTCAGTTACTATTCATATAAAGCCTGCCGACCCCAATACCGGTATCAACTTTCAAAGAATCGACCTTCCGGGAAAGCCTGTTGTGAAAGCTGATGTTGATAACGTAGTCGAAACCAACAGAAGCACCGCGATTGAAGCTAATGGCGCCAGAATTGGAACAATTGAACATTTGATGGCTGCATTAATGGGAATGCAAATTGATAATGCGCTAATAGAAATCGATGGAGATGAAGTTCCCATCCTGGACGGAAGTTCCGAGGTGTTTATTGACCATCTCTCCGAAATAGGAGTCCAGAGACAGGATGCTGAAAAAGTGTATTACAAAATTCATCATAATATATCATATGTAGATGAAGAGAAAAAAGTGGAGATGGTGGCGTTACCCTATGACGGATACAGGATTAATACTTTGATAGATTTTAATTCGCCAATTTTGGGAACCCAACATGCAGATTTACGTGATATTAAAGATTTTAGAGAGCAGATAGCACCCAGCCGTACATTCTGCTTTTTTCACGAATTAGAACAACTTATAGCTAATGATCTGATAAAAGGTGGCGATATTAATAATGCAATCGTGGTTGTAGATAAACCTGTAAATGAAGAACAGGTAAAAAGAATTTCAAAAGTATTTCACAAAGATGATGTAAAAGTAAGTGAAGCAGGTATCTTAAATAATCTAACCCTTCGTTTTCCAAACGAACCTGCAAGACATAAATTGTTGGATGTAGTGGGCGATCTGGCTTTAGTGGGTTTCCCTTTTAATGCACATATCATTGCAAATAGACCCGGGCATGCCTCTAACATTAAGTTTGCAAAAAAGATTAAAGAACACATTAAAAAGTTCAAATACCGCCAGGAAATTCCTAAATACGACCCAACTATTCCACCCTTACTTGATATTCAGGAGATAGAAAAAACATTGCCACATAGATATCCATTTTTATTAGTTGACAAAATAATTGAACTTACTGAGACACATGTTGTCGCCATAAAAAATGTTACCTATAATGAGCCATTTTTCCAGGGACATTTCCCGGGAAATTCTGTAATGCCTGGCGTTCTGTTAGCCGAAGCTCTTGCTCAGACAGGAGGTTTTATTGCTATTCCCAGAAATACAACAGACAAATATGACACCTATTTTCTTAAGATAGATAATTGTAAATTCAAGCAAAAAGTAGTTCCTGGCGACACGTTGATTTTAAAAATGGAACTTTTACATCCCATAAGACGTGGCATTTGCGAAATGAAAGGAACTGTATATGTGGGTGATAAAATAGTCACAGAAGCAGTTTTAGTTGCACAAATTGTTAAACGTCCTAATTCGTAGTATGATAAGTCCTTTAGCACATATACACCCAGATGCTCAATTAGGAAAAGATGTTATTATAGACGCATTTGCTGTAGTTGAAGATGACGTTATTATCGGAGATGGCACTCATTTAATGTCGCACGCCGTCATAATGAAATATGTGAGAATTGGTAAGTCATGCCAGGTCTTCCCGGGAGCAGTCATTGGTGCTATTCCTCAAGATCTCAAATTTGAAGGGGAAATAACGACTGTAGAAATCGGAGACAATACGACCGTAAGAGAATGTGTAACAGTAAACCGGGGTACAAAGGACAAATGGAAAACTGTAGTTGGAAACAATTGCTTACTTATGGCCTATTCCCATATTGCTCACGATTGTTTTTTAGGCGACCATGTAATTATTGCTAATTCTGTACAGCTGGCTGGACACGTAGAAATTGGAGACTATGCAATAATCGGAGGCAATGCAGCAGCCATTCAATTTTCTAAAATTGGTGCGCACACCTACATAGCCGGCGGCACAGAAGTAATAAAGGATGTACCGCCCTACATAAAAGCCGGGCGTTCTCCATTATGCTATGTGGGTATTAATTCAGTAGGCCTGCAAAGAAGAGGCTTCAGTTCGGAAAAAATAAACGGTATAACTGAAATCTACAGAAACATATATCTAAGGGGCTTAAACATCTCACAGGCAACACAATTCATAGAAAAAGAACTTCCCGAATCTAAAGAAAAAACTGAGATCCTCAAATTTATAAAAGACAGTAAGCGCGGCATTCTTAAAGTATCTTCCAAAGAGAGTACGAATGAGGATTGATCTAACCAAACTAGGTAAACGCTTTAACAGGGATTGGATTTTTAGAAACCTGAATTTCAAGTTTGATTTAGGCGATCATTACGCAATCACCGGCCCCAATGGCTCAGGTAAATCTACACTATTACAAATCATCTCAGGATCAACTATTTTTAACGAAGGAGGCATCAGCTATTTTGAAAACAACAAGCCCTTCCCTTCTGAAAAAATTTTCCAGAAAATATCTCTTGCTGCTCCTTATCTCGATTTGGTAGAAGAAATGACCTTAGTCGAATTTTTTTCTTTTCACCACAACATGAAAGGTTGGTTAAATTCACTGGATACTGAAGCAATTATTATTTTATCTTCTCTCGAAAATGCAGCCCATAAACAAATCCGCTATTTTAGCAGCGGCATGAAACAAAGGGTGAAACTTGCGCAGGCCATTTTTAGCAATGTTCCGATTGTTTTGTTAGACGAACCACTTACCAATCTTGATGAAGCTGGGGTTTCGTTATACCATAGTTTAATTGAAAAATACTGTAGCAACCGTTTGGTAATTGTCAGCAGCAACGACAAGAAAGAATATTCTTTTTGTAATAAGGTAATCGATATAACAGACTACAAATAGAATTTTTATTAGAAATGTACAAGAGGTTGTCAACGCCTTTTTGCAAAAAGAAATACTCAAAACAGTAAACAAACAATTTATTACAATTCCTATTTTGATGAACAAATATGTGAAATCAGGCAATTATCACCTCCTATATTAAAATCGAAGTCTTTTTTCCATTATAAAATGCGGAATAGAGATTTCAACAAATTCTGAACCGATAACAGTGTACCCTAACTTTTCATAAAAACCTATCGCAGTTTTGCGGGCATGCATTACCATTTTTTTGTAGCCATTATCACGGGCTATGTTTTCTGCGAAATTCATCATACTAGCCCCTATTCCTTTTCCCTGCAAATTATCCTGAACAGCCATCTGGCGCAATCTTACAGATTCTTTATCAATCTTTGTAAGAAGGCAGCAGCCTAACATTTTATCTTCTTCAAACGCTCCTATAAGAATGTCATTTTCCTCTTTATTTAATTCTTCTTTCTCAAAGGCCAGGTGTAAAGGTCTACGCAGAATTTCATTGCGTAATTTTATCATTTGGTGATATTCTTTACTTGCAAAATCGATTTGTTTTATAGGCATAAAGGTGAATCTGGATAATTATACTTTAGAAAATTAAAAATACGAATTTTAAAATTTAATTAAGGTAAGCCCAAAAGAAATTAAAAGAAGTTAACAACTCTTAAAGAAATTAAATCTCGCCACATTAAGGAGAAAAAGAATTAGGAAGTGATATTAAAAAACTTCGGCAATTAAGAAATTAAACACAAATTTTTGATGGAAAATTGCTTTTCAAATAGTTATTATTTTTTTTTATCACAAAAAGTATATTTTTGTGGCCACTATTAACTAAACCTTACAATCATGCAAGACGTTGCAACAAGAGTTAAAAAAATCATTGTTGACAAGTTAGGTGTTGACGAAGCGGAAGTAACACCCGAAGCTTCATTCACTAACGACCTGGGTGCCGACAGTTTGGACACCGTAGAATTAATTATGGAATTTGAAAAAGAATTCAATATTTCTATTCCTGATGAACAAGCCGAAACCATCACTACCGTTGGTCAGGCAGTAGCATACCTCGAGGAACATGCTAAGTAACCATCTTTTTTAACTTTGCAGGTAAGCTTATGGAAATAAAAAGAGTAGTAGTAACTGGATTGGGAGCCATAACTCCTTTAGGTAAAAGTGTTCCTGAATACTGGGAAGGCTTGTCTAATGGGGTTTCCGGCGCTGATTATATTCAGCAATTTGATTGCACGAAATTTAAAACCAGGTTTGCCTGTGAGGTTAAAGATTTTGACCCCCTTAATTATTTTGAAAGAAAAGAAGCCCGTAAAATAGATAGGTTCACTCAATTATCCCTGATAGCAAGTGATGAAGCTGTAAAGGATGCCGGAATATCGAAAGACAATGTAAATCCGGATCGAGTAGGTGTTATTTTTGGCAGCGGTATTGGCGGTATCACGACATTTCAGGACGACGTAATCGAATTCGCCCGTGGAGATGGTACTCCAAGGTTCAACCCATTCTTTATTCCCAAAATGATTTTGGATATCGCAGCAGGGCAAATTTCAATGCGTTATGGATTTCGAGGTCCTAATTTTGCGGTAGTGAGTGCGTGCGCCAGCAGTACTAATGCGATAATCGACGCTTATGACAATATCAGATTGGACAAAGCAGACATAGTTCTCACTGGTGGTAGTGAAGCTGTAATCTCAGAATCAGGAGTTGGTGGCTTTAATGCTATGAAAGCGCTCAGCGAAAGAAATGATGACCCCAAAACCGCCTCACGTCCGTTTGACAGAGATAGGGATGGTTTTGTAATGGGTGAAGCTGCTGGCGTTCTGGTACTTGAAGAGTTGGAACATGCTAAAGCACGAGGTGCGAAAATATATTGTGAGATTGCGGGAGGTGGAGCATCAGCAGATGCCTACCACATTACCGCACCCCACCCTGAAGGGTTGGGCGCTAAGAATGTAATGCATGCAGCGTTAAAGGAGTCCGGTCTTATGCCTAAAGATATTGATTACATTAATGTACATGGTACTTCTACACCATTGGGTGATATAGCAGAAACAAAAGCGATTTTAAATGTTTTTGGTGATAATGTATATGATTTGAACATCAGTTCTACCAAATCAATGACAGGACACTGTCTTGGTGCTGCAGGAGTGCTTGAAGCGTTGGCCTGCATCCTCGCAGTTACAAAAAATATAATTCCCCCGACTATCAATCATTTCACTGATGATCCCGAACTTGATCCTAAATTGAATTTCACTTTTAACGTAGCCCAGGAAAGAGAAGTAAACGCAGCTATGAGCAATACTTTCGGGTTTGGAGGTCATAATGCTTCTATAATTGTCAAAAAATACAAGTCATAAACTGACAATTATTTCTATAAATTCTAAGTCAATTGTCTTTATTCCAAAACTATATATTATGATTATTTATCTATAAGCTCAGAGATTTACAAATAAAGAGAATAATTCCTAAGAAATTTTCCCATTCTTTCTAAGGGTAATTATAGTCAACCAAATTTTTTGAGCTAAAATTCCTTAGAAATTTCTATATAATTTTTGGCTTTCTGCGATTACTTTCTGAATGATTTTTCATTTTTCATTTTTATTTATGACTTAATAGCATAACAATCAATTCATTTCTATACAATTTTATTATCTTCGTTAATTCGCGGGTTGTATATTACAATCTGTAAATAAAATGTGGTCTATAGATTATGAACCGAATTAAATTATTAAAAAACAATGGAACAATTACTCCCAATAATAGTTGGTGCTGTCGCATTAATTGCCGGCATTGTACTGGGTAAAATATTATTTGCAAGAAACACAAAACAATTATTAGAAACTGCAGAAAATCGAGCAAAACAAATAATTTCCGATGCACAGTCAAAAGCAGAAACTTTAAAGAAAGAAAAACAACTGGAAGCAAAAGAGAATTTTGTGCAACTTAAATCAGAACATGATAAAATTGTTCTGCAAAGAAATCAAAAAATAGTAGATGCGGAAAATCGCATAAAACAAAAAGAACAGGCAATCAATCAAAAGGATCAGAATGTCGAGCGCATTATAAAGGAAAATGAGACGATAAAACAAAATCTCAATCGCCAGATTGAAGTTGTAAATATAAAAAGAACAGAGCTCGAGAAGCACCAGGAAGAACATATTAAAAGACTTGAGAAAGTCTCAGGGCTTTCGGCAGAAGAAGCCAAAGCTCAGTTAATTGAAACATTGAAAAACGAAGCCAATTCACAGGCGCTTAGTATCCAACAGGAAATTGTTGATGATGCAAAATTAAGAGCCAATAAAGAAGCGCGAAAAATAATCATTCAAACTATACAACGGACTGCAGCTGAGCAGGCTATAGAAAATTCGATCACTGTTTTCAACCTTGAAAGCGACGAAATCAAGGGATCTATTATTGGGAGAGAAGGAAGAAACATCCGCGCCATAGAAGCTGCAACAGGCGTGGACCTTATAGTTGATGATACTCCTGAAGCAATTATTCTTTCTTGTTTCGACCCTTTACGCAGGGAGATTGCACGGCTTTCTTTACAAAGACTGGTTACTGACGGACGTATTCACCCCGCAAGGATCGAAGAGGTGGTAGAAAAAACCCGTAAACAAATTGAAGACCAGATAATGGAGATTGGTGAAAGAACCGTAATTGAATTGGGTATTCATGGCCTTCATAAAGAGCTGGTAAGATTAGTAGGTAAAATGCGTTTTAGATCTTCTTACGGTCAAAACCTTTTAATGCATAGCCGCGAAGTTGCCAATCTCTGCGGAATAATGGCAGCGGAATTAGGCATGAATTCCAAATTAGCTAAAAGAGCCGGCTTACTCCACGATATTGGGAAGGTTCCCGATGAGGAAACCGAACTAAGCCATGCGCTACTCGGCATGAAGCTGGCGGAAAAGTATGGAGAAAACCCTGCCGTTTGCAACGCAATAGGAGCCCATCACGACGAAGTGGAAATGCAATATGTGATTTCTCCCGTTGTGCAGGCCTGTGATTCTATGAGTGGTGCAAGGCCAGGTGCCCGCCGGGAAATCATGCAGCAATACCTACAAAGAATAAAAGACCTTGAGAACCTCGCTCTGGCATACCAGGGAGTAGAAAAAGCCTATGCGATACAGGCTGGCCGGGAATTACGGGTAATTGTAGAATCAGAAAAAGTAAGCGATAGTGACAGCGATAAGCTCAGCTTTGAGATTGCGCAAAAAATACAGACAGAGATGGTCTATCCAGGGCAGATAAAAGTTACTGTAATTAGAGAGAAAAGAGCAGTAAATGTGGCCAGGTAAAAATTAATTAACAGCCAGAATTATAATTTGTTTTTAAATTATAATAAACCGATACAACAATGCAAGGTTTTACCAAAATTCCCTTACATTTGCAATCCTAAAATAAAAGACCATGAATGCTGTTGCATTTGTTCACGATCAGTTGACAACAAGAAAAGAACTTCCCAAATTTAAAGCGGGTGACAATATCACTGTAAACTATAAAATACAGGAAGGTAATAAAGAAAGAATACAAAGTTTTAAAGGTGATGTTGTAAAACGCCAGGGCGAGGGCGGCACAGCTACTTTTACAGTACGCAAGATCAGCGATGGCGTTGGCGTAGAACGTTTATTTCCGATTTATTCACCAAATATAGAAAGCATTAAGGTTCATAAAGCTGGAAGGGTTCGCCGTTCTAAATTATACTTCTTACGCGAGAGAAGCGGAAAAAGCGCAAGGATTAAAGAAAAAAGAGTTAAATAAACCTTACCATATATTTTTAAAACCGGAAATTTTTGATTTCCGGTTTTTTTATATATTTTGTCGCCAAATAAATCTTCATCTATAAAATAAAGCTACCTCACCATTTTTCAGTTAATGAAAAATAAATACTTAATAGCAATTCTGTTTTCGGTTTTATTGATTTCTTGCACAAGAGGAATTACCCCATATCAAGCAGCTCACGGCAAAGCAAAATGTGGGCGTTATTTGAAATAATTTAGAATGTTTCTATTTTATTAAAAGATGTGGGTTAATTAATTGGGTAATATTAATGACCTATCTTTGCAATCTAATACAATTTTAAATGACAATTTTATTATTCAAATCCCAATTTTTATTGGCAATGCCCGGCGGTTCCGAATGGCTTCTAATACTTTTGGTAGTGCTCTTATTTTTTGGAGGTAAAAAAATTCCTGATTTAATGCGGGGCATTGGTAAAGGCGTGAAAGAGTTTAACGATGCCAAAGAAAGTATGAAAGGTGAAATAGATGCAGGTATAAATGAACAGAAAACTACTCCTAAAAAAAGTGAAGTAACCAAATAAAAAAATATAAGTTTCACCGCAGCAGGTTGAGATGTACATTCAAAAATGGATGAGCATCTGAACCTTTTTTATTAAATTGAAATTCATTGTATTCTTATAAAAATATTTCAAGCTACCATCAACAATTAGACGAACACAAGATTTCTTGCCTGGAAGTGGTTAATAATTATTTGCAGAGAATAAAAGATAGCCAACATCTGAATGCCTTCATTGAAGTTTATGATGAAGAATGCCGGGAACGTGCTAAGTTACTGGATGAAAAAAGACGTTCCGGAAAAGAGTTGGGGAAATTACATGGAGTAGTAATAGCACTTAAAGACGTTATTTGTTTTAATGATCATAAAGTAAGCGCTGCATCTAAAATGCTAAAGGGCTTTATCTCAATTTATAATTCAACAGCGGTTGAAAGACTATTGAATGAAGACGCAATTATCATTGGCAACTGCAATTGCGATGAATTTGCGATGGGAAGTACTAATGAAAATTCAGTCTATGGAAGAGTAAAAAATGCTTTAGACGAAACTAAAGTTTCAGGAGGTTCTTCCGGTGGTTCCGCCGTTGCCGTTCAGGCAGGTTTATGCATGGTAAGTTTAGGAAGTGATACGGGAGGCTCTGTGAGGCAACCGGCAGACTTTTGCGGAATCGTAGGGATGAAGCCGTCTTATGGCACCATTTCAAGGCATGGGTTAATTGCCTACGCATCTTCTTTTGATCAAATAGGGATATTTGCAAATAATACAGAAGATATAGCAACAGTACTGGAAGTAATAAGCGGTCCGGATAAATTTGACAGTACAGTAAAACAACAAAAAACGGCAAATATTATTTTGAATCACAGGGATGAAAAAACTAAATCCAATAAGTACCGAATCGCTTTATTCAAAAACGCGATGAACCATGAAAGCCTTGATCAAGAAATAAAAACAAGCATCTATAAACTTGCAGAGGATTTAAAAAATGATGGGAACATTGTTGAAGAAATAAATTTTGATTTGATAGATTATATTGTACCTGCATACTACATATTAACAACCGCAGAAGCTTCGTCTAACCTTTCCCGCTATGACGGAGTAAGGTACGGATACCGAAGTTCCGGAGATGAAACAGATCTTATCACTTTTTATAAAAAAAACAGGGGGCACGGATTTGGTAAAGAAGTAAAAAAAAGGATAATGCTTGGCACCTTTGTTTTAAGCGAAGGATATTATGATGCTTACTTTACAAAAGCTCAGCAAGTAAGAAATTTATTAGTTTCACTTACAAGAGAGATCTTTAGCAAATTTGATGCAATACTGTTGCCAACAGTCCCATCCACAGCTTTCACTGCAGGAAGCATGGAGAATGATCCGATAGCTATGTATTTAGCAGATATCTACACTGTATATGCTAATCTCACTGGCATTCCCGGCATCTCTTTACCACTTTTTAAGCACTCCAATAATATGCCGTTTGGAGCACAATTACTTACCAACAAATATAATGAGCTAACTTTATTGGAACTGTCAGAAATGCTTTTAAGAAATTATAAACGCTATTAGTAGAATGAAAAAATATTTTCTTTTATTATTAGGATTTCTTTTTTTTCAAATGGGTAGTCAAACCTTCGGCCAAACCACTGCTTCAATAAGAGATACTATTCGGCAAAAAGCAGATACTAATAGTAAAGTAGAAGACAAAGTGATTGACGAGGTAATTGAATCACATAATCCAATAAAAAAAGAAAGAGCGAAATACCTAAGCCAGGTAACCCAATACGGGTTTAAAGACCTGTTCAAAAACTATTCGTATAATAGCGCTATTCCCTACTCTTCACAGGTAAATCCACATGCAGAAAAATACATGCAGGATTATTTAAATTCACACGAAATTTATTTACAGAAATTAAAGAAAACATCAGTTCCCTATTTCAATTTTATCGATGGAATTCTCACAAAATATGGGTTACCCAGAGAGTTAAAATACCTTGCGGTGATAGAAAGTGATTTAAAAACTAATGCCTTATCGTCTGCCGGGGCAAGGGGTCCGTGGCAATTTATGACCTATACAGCGAAAGATTATGGATTAATAGTAAATCAACAGCAAGATGATAGAACTGACTATTATAAAAGCACAAATGCCGCAGCAAAATATTTATTATATCTGTATAAAAATCTCAAAGATTGGCTTTTAGTAATCGCGGCGTATAATGGAGGACCAGGAAAAGTTTACAGCGCGATTCAAAAAAGCGGCAGCCGTAACTTCTGGAAGTTACAATATTATTTACCCGAAGAGTCCCGTAATCATGTCAAAAAATTTATAGCTTCACATTATATTATGGAAACGGGGAATCCTAACGAGAATACGGCCGATTCAAAATTTAATTATTCCAGTCTAAATAATGATGATAGTAGTTATAGAATCGCTCAACTTACTTCAGCCGAAAAGAAAAGCTTAGATTCAATAAAGGTTTCAGGCAGATACAATGCGGAAGTAATTGCAAAAAATATATCTATGGATCTCAACGACTTTAACAGGTATAATCCCGGATTTGACAATACACTTGCGACCGGGTCCAGTTATAATTTGCAATTGCCAGACGACAAGATGAAAGAGTTTCATAATAAAAAATATAAAATTTTAAATGAGAGTGTAGAGAAGCTTTTAAAAAGTGCAAGTATTAATTTTAAAAATAAAAACGACCAGAAGTATACTGTAGATAAAAAGAAATGACTCTAATCATTAAGACTTTGCTTCAGTAACCAAGCAAATATTTGGAAATTGTCTTTTTGTTTGATCTTAATCGATTATTGGAAATAGTTCTAAAGTTTATTTTATATATGATTTATTGTAAGCAAACCATAATTTATTATCTTGCAATTCTATGTTAACTGAATCAAATTGAGCAATACAACTTCTACAGGTAATAAGCCAGTTATTGGATTTTCTTCCGGAGATACCAATGGTATTGGACTGGAAGTCATTATAAAATCTCTTTCTGATAGCCGAATTCTGGATTTTTGTACGCCGGTTGTTTTTGCAAGCAACAAGGTTATTAATTTTTACAGAAAAGGCTTCCCTGAAATCAATTTCAATTTTACCAGTTTAAAAGATTTTAGCAAGATAAATCCTAAACAGGTTAATATCTTAAATTGCTGGGAAGAGGAGATCGTAATAAATCCGGGGGAATTAAATGAAACAGGCGGTATTTATGCAATCAAAAGCCTTAAGGCAGCAACTCAAGCACTCAAAGAGGAAAAAATAAATGCACTGGTGACCGGGCCAATACATAAAAAAAATGTCCATAGTTCCGATTTTCCTTACACAGGCCATACGCCTTTTTTTAAAGATTTTTTTGAGCAAAAAGATGTTTTGATGTTACTGGCTGCGGGTGACTTCAGAGTAGGGTTGGTAACAGAACATGTAGCAGTAAAAGATATATCCCAATACATTACAAGAGAAAATATTTTAAGTAAATTAAATATTCTACACGCTTCACTTAGAAGAGATTTTAATATTGACAAACCTAAAATTGCTGTGCTAGCTTTAAACCCACATGCAGGAGATGAAGGTTTGATAGGCTCTGAGGAAGAAGAAATAATCAGACCTGCGATTAAAGAAGCTAAGCATCATAATATGATTGTTATGGGGCCTTACAGCGCGGATGCTTTTTTTGCCCGCGGTTATCAATATAAATTCGACGCTGTATTGGCGATGTATCACGATCAAGGGCTAATACCGTTAAAGTCACTTACATCCGGTGAAGGCATTAATTTCACGGCGGGCTTGCCTTTTATCCGAACGAGTCCTGACCATGGTACCGCATTTGATATTGCCGGCAAAAATAAAGCAGATGCATCCTCATTTCTCTCCGCAATATTTGGTGCTTTAGATATTTTAAGAAATCAATCTTCTTATGATGATAACAGAAAAAATCCCATGAAAAAACTTGGCACTGCAGTTGTGCTGGGAAATTCAGACGAGAAAATCTCAGAATAATCGATAAATAAAATAAGTAACAACTATTTTGCGTTAGTGAAACATTAGTTTTTTAATTTGGATTCAAACTAAATTATATTTTTGTAAAGAATTTTACCTTTAACACACATTCATGAATAATATCTTTTTAAGCGGCGGATTGGCTTTCATGATTACTTTCTTTTCAATACCAGTAATTATCGAAGTAGCAAAAGATAAAAAACTGTTTGACGAACCCGGAGGAAGAAAAGTGCACAAGGCAGTAATTCCAACACTTGGAGGACTTGGAATATTTGCCGGATTTATAATTGCAACCCTTCTGGGCGTGCCACCTTCCGGAATTTCTGTATTACAATATTTCATGGCAGCAATTATGATCATTTTTTTTATGGGTATAAAAGATGATATCCTGATTCTTACAGCTTCTAAAAAGTTTGTTGGTCAGTTATTAGCCGCATGCATACTAATAAAATTTGGCGGCATTCAAATTACAAATATGTATGGCTTTTTGGGATTGCATGCTATATCTCCTACAGCAAGTTTTCTTCTTTCTTTATTTACGATAGTTGTAATTACCAACTCTTTCAATCTTATAGATGGCGTGGATGGACTTGCAGGAAGCCTCGGAGTGCTTACCTCTGCTATATTTGGAATATACTTTTATTTAACAGGGCAGGTCTTATATACTATAATGGCAGTGTCATTGGCAGGTAGCCTTATAGCCTTCTTAATCTATAATTTCAACCCTGCTAAAATCTTTATGGGAGATACAGGTTCGTTATTAATCGGGCTTATAAATTCCATTTTTGTCATTAAGTTTATTTCATTAGCATCGGACCCTTCGTCTTTATTACCTTTACCATCGTCGCCCGCTTTGGGATTTTCCATTTTAATAGTACCACTCTTCGATACATTGAGAGTAGTAAGTCACCGGATTTTAACTCGTAGATCTCCATTTTGCCCCGACAGAAATCATATACATCACTTTTTACTTGACCTGGGATTAAACCATAAAATGGTTGTTTTTATATGTGTCGGATCAAATATCTTGTTTATAGCCCTGGCTTATTTTCTTCGTTTTTCCGGTACTACCATTGTAATGCTTGTTCTCGCGATTGCCGCTACTTTCGCAGTTAGTATTGTTTATTATAACAGGCCAAAGTCAAAAGTCTTTCTTAACAAAGGGCAACTTACAGAAAACCCTATAATCACCACTCGTAAAATTTTCACTTTAGCCAGCGAAACTGTGGACCAGGATTAGCCTATTATTCCTTTTAGATTTTTTAATCATTTGATTTTCTTAAATTTGTAAATTTTTAATCAGCGCATGCTGTTAAAAGGAATTTTTAAATTTTTTAGAAATGAATGACGAGACTACTCCAATAATTGAAAGTGCTTCAATGTCAATGAAGAAAGCTATGGAGCATTTTGAATCCGAATTAATAAAAATCCGTGCTGGAAAAGCCAACCCCACAATGTTGGATGGCATCGTGGTTGATTATTACGGCAACCTTACCCCTATTAACCAAGTTGGAAGTTTGAGCGCAATAGATGCACGCACGTTAACGATTCAGCCATGGGAAAAAAATATGTTGCAACCTATTGAAAGGGCTATCATAGCCGCCAATATTGGAATCAACCCACAGAATGACGGTAATATTATTCGTTTATTTTTACCACCGCTTACAGAAGAAAGAAGAAAAGATTTAGTAAAAAAAAGTAATGGGGAAGGTGAAAATGCAAAAATAGCCGTACGAAATATCCGCAGAGATGCCATAGAGCAGATAAAAAAAGCAGCAAAAGATGGTCTGAGCGAAGATGCAGCAAAAGATGGAGAAAATGCAATACAAGAAGTGACCAACGATTATATTTCACTTATAGAAAAATACCTGGAAAGAAAAGAAAAGGAAATTATGGCGGTTTAAACATTCTTTTGATATAATGAAGTTGAAAGTGCAATTACTATTCATTAACGTTGAGACTAAATCAAATTAGATTCCAATCCTATCTTTTTTATCAGAAAAATTTTAATTATATCCCAAAATAGTCGATGTTTATCAAAGAAATCCATTTCAAACAATTAAACTAAAAAAAATGAGCTTTATTCAAGATTTCAAATCCTTTGCCATGAAAGGCAATGTCATGGACTTAGCAGTTGCAGTAATCATAGGCGCTGCATTTGGAGCAATCGTATCTTCTTTGGTGGCAGATATAATTACTCCATTATTACTCACTCCGGCTCTTAATGCGGCACACCTGAGTGATATAAAGCAACTAAAGTGGGGAAATGTGACCTATGGCAATTTCTTGTCTGCAGTCATTAATTTTATAGTAATTGCGCTTGTCATTTTCTCACTTATCAAAGCGCTTAGTTCTATGAAAAAGAAAGAAGAAGCTGCACCTGCCGGCCCTTCTTCTACTGATCAGTTATTAGCTGAAATCAGGGATGAGCTTAAAAAAAGATAATTTATTTTAATTCAATAAATTTGCTATCCTGGTGATTTATCATCGGGATTTTTTATACCTTGGCGTTTTAGAAAAAACGAATTACTCCATTAAAATGACATCAGAAATCTATCAAATAAAATTGCCCCAATTTGAGGGTCCCTTTGATTTACTTTTATTCTTTATAGAAAGGGACGAACTTGATATCTACAATATCCCGATTACAAAAATCACCAATGATTTTCTTGATTATATTCACAAAAGTGAATCTTTGAATATTGAATTAAGCAGTGAGTTTATTTTATTTATCAGCACACTTATGCGTATCAAGGCAAAATTGCTCTTGCCGCGTAAAGAAATAGATCCGCAGGGAAATGAAATAGATCCACGACAGGAATTAATTGATAAAATCCTGGAGTATAAAAGATTTAAAGAAGCGTCTCAAAAATTGAGCGAAATGGAAGCGTTGAGAATGTTAATGGTAAAACGGGGAAATATTCACGAAGAACTTGCCTTGATAGGAGAAGAAGCCGGTGAAGGCACAGAAATTCAAACTGTCACATTATTTAAACTAATGAAGGCTTTTGAAAAAGTAGCCCAACGCCTGCAAGATAAAAGAAACCGCCCGGTTCATACTGTAATTAGCTATAATTACACAATGGAAGGCACCAGGAAATACATGATTGATTTAATTAAAGCTGAGAAATCCGTTTCATTTGAAAAAATATTTGACAGCTGTGAAGATAGGATTCATGCTATATTTCTTTTTTTAAATATCCTGGAATTGACTCAGTTAAAATACATGACCATCATTACCGGCAATGGAATTAATAATTTCATTATTGAATACAATAAGGACAGAATAGACGAAGAGATTCCCGGGGAAGAGGATATTGTATTCCCAGTTCAGGAAACAATTATATTTCCTGATCAAAAAAACTAGCCACCTACAGTAAACGAAGAAATAAACTGAATTTGTATTCTTACTCTTAGTCAAAAAAGGTAATCCTTTTCTCATGATATTTATCAGAAGAAATAAGCCAATTTGCCACTAACAAAACATTCCGAATATACATAGCAGACGAATAAATAACAGTGATTTCTATTTTTGACAGCAAATAAAAAACCCGCTAAATAAGCGGGTTCTAAAAAATGCGATTTCAAAAAATATTATTCAGCTAAAACCTCAAAATCCACTTCAGTTTCGTGTCCTTTGCCAAAATCAATTTTAGCTTTATAACTACCTAGTTCTTTTACTTCGTCTATGATAGTTATTTTGCGCCTGTCAATTTCGTAGCCCTTTTGTTCGCGGATAGCTCTTGCTATCTGGACAGAAGTTACACTACCAAATATTTTTCCGCTGGTACCAGTCTTTGCTCCAATTTTTAATGGAGATGCCTGCAAAACGGATATCACGCTGTTAATTTCTGCAAGAAGTTTTTCTTCTTTCTTAGCCAATTGTTTCTTGCGCTCCTCTAATTGTTTCAAATTTGAAGAACTTGCTTCTACAGCAAATTTTTTAGGAATTAAATAATTACGACCGTAACCATCTTTAACAGTTACCAATTCGTGTGCACCACCTAAATTATTTACATCTTGTATTAATATTACCTGCATTTTGTTTGCATTTTTACCCAGTCCTGTCCAAATAATTACCCAAAAAGGCTTTTACAACTGAGAACTTTCTTCCGATAGTAATCGAAATTAGGGTGGTTTAAAAAAATTATTTCATTAAATCTGTCACGTAAGGGAGAATCGCCATTTGACGAGCTTTCTTTACAGCTTCACTAACTTTGCGCTGGTATTTCAATGAATTACCAGTAATGCGTCGTGGAAGTAACTTTCCCTGTTCGTTGAGGAATTTTTTCAAAAAGTCGCCATCTTTATAATCAATATACTTGATGCCCATCTTTTTGAAACGGCAATATTTCTTTGGCCGTTTTTCAGCCTTTATTGCTGTAAGATATTTTATTTCGTTTGGCTTAGCCATGGTTTACCTCCGCTTTTTCGGTTCCTGATGATACGCCTCTCTTTCTTTTAGAATTGTACTCAACGGCGTATTTATCGAGCACAGTGAACATGTGGCGAAGTACTGATTCATCGCGCAGAAGCTGTGTTTTGAGCTTCTCATTGAAGTCGGATGGCGCTGTATATTCCAGAACCCAGTATAAACCGGTAGTTTTTTTCTGGATTGGATACGCCAGTGATTTTAGTCCCCAGGCATTTTCGTGTACTATCTCTCCTCCGTTATCAGTAAGTAACGAAGCGAATTTTTTCTGAGCGGCTTTGTATTCCTCTTCAGAAAGTACAGGGGTAAAAATCACCATCAATTCGTAATTGGGCATTAATCGTGTTTTTTAGCTGTTTTTCAACAACGGGTGAATAAAAAATTTTAATTCGGGCGGCAAAGGTAAGGGATTTTATTTTTTTGGAAAAGAAAATAATCATGCGTTTACTCAAGAATCCGGATGTATCAATACCGGAACTTACAATCAACATTATTTATCGTTTGCCCCGGAGTTTCGCTCTTCAAAAAACCACTATCGTGACCACTTACGGGTAAATTTGCAAATCTGTTTTGTGCAAATGCCGAAAGTTTACAATTGAGAATTGAGCAAATAAAAAACCCGTCTAAATGTTCAAGACGGGTAAATAATATATAAACTACGGTTGTATTCTTATTTTTCCAGAGACAGCGCCGCTCTAGTCAATTTGCTTTTTAGGTTAGCCGCTTTATTCTTATGAATAATTCCTCTTTTAGCCAATTTATCAATCTTTGAAGCCAATTTTGGTAAGCCTTCCAAAGCCGCTGCTTTTGTATCTAAAACTTTAAAATCACGGATTGCATTACGCGTTGTCTTTCCCTGGTAACG
>JBDTGD010000315.1:0-2704 GCA_039937595.1 Ginsengibacter sp.
CAATGCAGATGAAGCCTGTTTAATTGTTCCAAAAATTCAACATACTTTTCATTTTTTATTTCTAATATCAGTTGTTGCCTCAGTCCAAAGCTTACTTTGCTGACTCCTGCAAGGCTTGCCGCTTCAAGGATTTCAAGCAAATCTCCGGGTGAAATAATTCCACCCCTGAAATTTATTTTTATAGTATGATGATTTTTCATTTCAACTTATTAAGAGACTAATTCGAATTCTTTCATGGCAATTGGAAAATTTTTGTTTTCATGCCCCGGCCGACAAAGTTTTAAAAGCGCAAATCGTTGCAGGTTGCTCAAATGCTTCCATTCCAACACATTAATTTGCCATCCAAATTCTTTCGCTTTTTCATTCACTTTGTCACTCACTTTTTTAATATCTGCCCACGCCGGTTTGTTGTCTATGAATAAAATTTTTGCTTCATGCCCTGTGCTTTTCGATACGATTTCCTGAACCATCGAATGATATTTTTTACTTTCCAATTTTGTAGCGCATGTGGTGTCAATTAATAAATCCCTTTCAACGATTGTCATTCGCGTCCATTCGGATAATTTCAATTTTATGTCGCACGCATCGAGTTTAAACCGAACAATCATAGGAACGCATTTTATATTTTTTTCAATAAAATCTTCTTCAAAATCGAAGAAGATTTTATCGCTCTTTTTCTCGGGAATATATATTAAGTCAATATTTTTCATTATTCAAAAATTACCAGGCAAAATTACTTTCTATCATTTTTATAAAGTCAAAAAGCAAATTGAGGTTCTTTCTCATTTTGGGTTAAATAATATTTTTCTTTTTCGAGTAACGCCTTTACTTCAGACCTGCAACTTCCACATCCAAGCCCCGCGCCTGAAAGCTGGCATAGCTGCACCAAATCGGTGCAACCTTCTTTAATGATGTTATTAATATTGCCTTCGCCAACGCCCGCGCAACTACAAACTAATTTGCCAATCACGGGTCCTGCTTTTTTCCCGGACCTCAGCAATTGCATGCGTTTTTCGCTTAACTCAATTTTATTTTGTATCAGGTCTCTGAATTCAAGGAATTCAGATTTGTCGCCAATAAGAATAGCGCCCACCAACTTATCATTATAGATGATGCATTTCTTATAATAGCGCTTGGATTTATCGATGAATACGACTTCTTCGTAAGAAGGGTCATCTGGGCATTCAGTTAACCCAAGGGAACAAAGGTCCACTCCCTGCATTTTAAGGATATTCATCAGCAAAGTACCTTGATAGTAATTCGAAATATCACCATTCAAAAATGTGGCTACAATTTCTGCCTGCTGTTCTACGGCTGCCGTGATGCCATATAAAAATCCTTCAAATTCCGCAATCTCTCCTATTGCATATATATCGGGTTCACTGGTTTGCAAATATTCATCTACTACAATTCCGCGTTTACACGTAATACCTGATTCTTTTGCCAGTTCTATATTTGGCGTTGTCCCTATTGCAATGACGAGTGACTCACAACCAACAGTCAAGCCACTTTTAAGGCGAATTCCTGTTACGGATTTTTCACCAAGGAAGCGTTCGATTTCATCATTATAATAAATATCGATGCCCTTGTCGCAGAGTTCTTCATGAAGCAACTGGCTGCCTAAAGGATCCAACTGCCGCGCCATCAATCTTGAGATACGCTGGATGATGGTGACTTCTACATTCATTTCACGTAAGAATGCAGCCAACTCGATGCCTAACAAACCGCCGCCTACAATGACCACTTTTCCTTGCGAAGTGTTAATATGTTTTTTAAAACAATCCGCATCCATTTTACTGCGCATGGTAAAAATGCCATAGAGTGCCGGCACATCTCTTAGCATGGAAGGCCGGCTCCCTGTTGCTAATATCAGTACGTCATAAAAATGAGTAGCGCCTTTACTGTCTGTAACTATTTTATTTTTTTTGTCAATTTTTTCAATGCTTAGTCCTCGGTGTAACTGGATGTTGAAATCGTTTTCTTCATCGTCTTTCATTTTTACCAACTGTTCCCATCGCTGCGTTCCGCTTATATAATCCTGTAGCAGCACCCTGTTGTAAAACGGTAAATTTTCTTTACTGAATATTTCAATTTCGTCTTCTTTATTTACACCCCTGTAGCTTTTTACAAAACCACAAGCACCGGCACCCGCGCCAATCACAATGATTTTTTGTTTTGGCTTTTTAAAGCGCTTTACCTGCACTGCTGAAAACTTAAAGTCAGGTTCTTTTGAAATCGGGTCCACTAAATTTTTGGTGAGATTGTTTGCCCTGTTTAGGTCGCTGTTTAAAATTTTCCCCCAATGCATGGGTAAAAAAACGACACCCTTTTTTATGTCATTTGAAATTTTTGCTTTTACTCTTACGTCTCCCCGTTTATTAAAGATGCTTACAAGTTCATTTTCTGAGATATGGCGTTTTGATGCGTCTTCAGGATGGATTTCTAAAAAGGAATCTTTTATATGTTGGTTGAGCTTGTTTACTTTTCCCGTCTTGCTGCGGGTATGCCATTGGTCGCGTATTCTGCCCGTGGTTAATATCAGCGGCAGGTCTGATGTAATTTGTTCGGATTGATTGGTGTCGTCACAGGCATGTATAAATGCTTTTTGAGAAGCAGTATAAAATTTGTTGTCGGTAAATAATCTTTTTGTTCCCGTGCCGGTCGTGCCTTTCGGATAGGGCCATTGAACGGAGGTCTTGTCTTT
>JBDTGD010000316.1:0-13275 GCA_039937595.1 Ginsengibacter sp.
AAAACAATAAAACCTTGCCAAACCCATACCGTAAAAAACCAGGCCGGACATGGACGGATCACTACCCGGACAACATCAGTATATCAACAATACATAACCGATTTTGTTTTAGATGAATCTTGGGATAATCTCATCAAAACAGTAGTAAAAGTAACCAGGAGTTCTGCTGTGTCTAATGCCAAAACCAAACAATACGACAACCGGAGTGAAACGGCGTTCTATCTTTGTAATCGCCTTATCAACGCCGATGAAGCCCACGGGGCGGTAATCAATCATTGGGGCATTGAGAATAGAAATCATTACGTAAGAGACGTGAGTTTACAAGAAGATGATTCCCGCATTAGAAAAAATGCTTACAACGTATCTGTATTAAGAAGCCTTGCAATAAATGTTCTCCGTAAAAATAAGGTAACCAATATCAAAGGCGAACTCTATGAAAACTCATTGAACTGGACAAAGGTTTTTACTTATCCACAAGTAACTTAGCATTGAACAGCCCTGGAATAATAGTAATGATTATATGAAATTATACTTTGAGCTGCAATGCTTGAAAGTTTATCAGTACAAGTAATTATTTTAGTCAGACTTGCACTCCTTTAAAGCGTCCGGCTATCTCCAGCGCTTTTTCCTTTATAAATACTTCATTTTGATGGTTTGCGTAGTAGCTAAAATTTGGTGGGATTATCAATGTTAATGATATTGTAGAAAATGACTAATTTTTTTCAGAAATTGCAATTAATTAAATTTTCCACAATGAATGAGCAACAACAATCACAGTTAGAGCAACAAAGAAAATCATGGAATCATTATTCCGGGGGATGGAAAAAATGGAATGATTTTTTGACGAGCATAATGATGCCTGTTGGTGAAACATTGATAGAGTCACTGGAATTAAACGGCAATGAACATATTCTTGATGTAGCTTCAGGAACAGGGGAGCCTGGACTTACCGCATGCAAATTATTGCCCAGGGGCAAAGTGACATCTATTGACTTTTCTGAAAAAATGGTAGCCATTGCAAATGAAAGTGCCCGCGAGCGTGGTATTCGTAACTATCAAAGCCAGTTGGGTGAGGTTTCCAACATGCCTTTTGAGGATAATTTATTTGATGACGTTGTCTGTCGGTTTGGGATGATGTTTTTTCCGGACATACGCTCAAGCATACACGAAATGTCGAGAGTTTTGAAACCAGGTGGAAAATCGGCTGTAGCTGTGTGGGCTGCCCCCGAAAAGAATTCTTTTTTAACATTGTTAGGTGCGACAGTAAGCGACAAACTAGCGGTGCCCAAACCTCCACCTGATACACCGGGAATTTTCAGATTTGCAAAGCCGGGATCTTTAAGCAGCCTTTTTAGTGAAGCCGGGTTTGTTAATGTAACTGAAAGTAACGTCAATGGAGAAATTGGGTATAACTCTTTTGAACACTTTTGGGAATTATCATCAGATGTTGCAGGTCCCATAATGGAACTAATGAAGAACGAACCACCGGAAGCGATCGCGGATATTAAACAGGCTGTATTTAATAAAGCGAAAAATCTGATTAAAGAGGATGGTAAAATTTACCTCGCTTGGGACGCCGTTATAATTTCCGGAGAAAAGAACTTATAGTGACTTACGAAAATAGAAATCAATCATAAATGGTTGCTTACTGCATCTTGAAATAGTTATGAAACGATAATTTTATAACGCGAAGTATAATTCTGTTCTGGAAAATGATCCGAAAGGATTTTTTGAATTTATCCCCCTTCTTCTTTTTTGTTAAGCATAGCGTGTTGGAATATTTATGACAGAAAGATTTTTATTTATCCAAAATGTCGTATATTTGGAAAAAGATAAAAATGGCTATTCAGACAAAAAAAATAAAGCCTTACAATTTAGAAGAAGATTCTCCTGCTTTTGTAGAAGAAGCGGCTGTTCAGTATGAAACACTGCGCGTAATCTTGGGAGGTAATAAAACCGTGAAGAAAGCATTGGCGGGTGACTTTGATTTGATCGAACTTTCCCGCACAGGAATTAGAAAATCCACTTTAAAATCTCTGGCAGATTATCTTGGAATCACTATGGAGACATTGAGTGGGCTTTTACATTCCTCTTACCGGAATATCCAAAGGAAAGATAATGATGAATTACTTGATACACTAAAGACTGAAAAGGTTTTGGAACTGGCAGCTTTTGCAGAGCGTGGTATTGAAGTTATTGGCGATAAAAAATCTTTTGCAGAGTGGTTGAAAAGCCCGCTCGTTGCTCTTGGAAATCAGACGCCTCTTTATTTTTTAGATACCACTTTTGGTATTCAGATGGTTACTAAAATTCTGGGTCGTTTAGAGCAGGGTGTTTATTCTTAAAAGAGTTACAATTTTTCAATGGAACTATACCGTATCGCACAGGAAAAATTTGCTGATGATCTCACCGGAAATGGATCACGGCTTTTTGGCGGACGGTGGAACAGTGAAGGTTTTTTTGCGCTCTATACTTCCAGCACAAGATCAATGGCATTATTGGAAACGCTGGCGCATACTCCTGCTAAAATGCTAAATGCAAATAATTATCAATTGATTTCTTTATTGGTCCCCGAGGGTATTGTGGCCGAAGAAATTTTATTATCTTCTTTACCCGATGGCTGGGATGTGCCCGATACACGCCAATTCACAAAGCGCCTTGGCGACAAATTTCTTAGTGACAAGAAGAACCTCCTGCTTGCAATTCCTTGTGTGTTGATGCCCGAGGAAATTAATTATGTGATCAATCCGCTTCATAAGGATATGAGGAAAGTGAAATTGATACATAAAAGAAGAATCTATTTCGATAAAAGAATTAATGTAGAAAAATGATTTTGTAAAATCATTATGAAAAATAAAAATTCGACTGAAGCCATCAAATTACCAAAACCAATTATGGCATTATCATGGCATTTATTACAGCTACAAATTCTTCAGTTTCCTCAAGTACAGATTGAATCTTCTTTTCATCTATAAAAACAAAATCATCATAATCAGCTTCAAACCTTTTAGCCATCAAAAAAGAATAGAAGTCGGAGAAACGACTTTCTATTTTGCCGGTGAGAATAAATTCTTTATTGAAAATTGATTTGGTTCCACTATGTGTTTTTGGATTAAACCCGTTAATGGCCAGCAATGCATTAATGGCATAAAAGGCCGCATAATATAGCCTGCTCATTGCCGTGTCATTCAATTCATTTTCCATGAGCAGTTTAGCTTCTTTTATTGCCTGTGCTGCCTTTTGTTGCCGGTATTTTATATAGTCGTATTTGTCTTTCACAGTAATATTCCTTCCTCATTTATACTTTCATAAATATTGGTTACGGCATAATCACTTTGCCAAACGTCTTCGTTCTTCACCATGAGGGATATGGCCACATTGTATTTCAGTTCCACTTCCCGGAGTATTATTTTCCTGAGTTTATCAGATAGCAAATCAGTGTCTGTTTGTCGCGTGAGCACCAGAAAATCCCAATCGCTTTCACTTTCCGCATCACCACGTGCCCGGCTGCCGAACAATGTCACTTTAGCCGTCGCATCCGTTAATAATATTTGCTTTTTTACTAAAGTGGCAACAGTCCTGCTTTCTGAAGGTATGGTATGTGGTGCGCTTGGTTGCATTTTTGATTTTCACAAATCTACAATTTATCAGGTTAAATAAATCCTCGTTTTGGAAATTAAAATAGCTCCGATAAATTATAACTCAGGTCTTGGTTTTAATAGAATACAAAGACCTTTCGTAAAAGTTTATTCACTATATTTTTTGCTTTATTGGTGTGAATTTGCGTCCATCTTAACTGGCTCTTTTCCCTTCCATCAGCAATTCTAACGCATTATCAAAATTACCCGCAGCGGTTACTTCTCCCGAATTAACAAAAAATATTTCATCAGCGTTTTGAATAGTATTCAAACGGTGAGCGATGATTACTTTGGTCGTTGAATCAGGTAATTTTTGCAAAATATCTTCCAATAGTTTTTCTGTTATCGTGTCGATATTAGCAGTGGCCTCATCTAAAATTAAAAGTTCAGGTTTGCGCAAAACAGCTCTTATAAATGCAATCAGCTGTTTTTCACCAAGGCTCATAGAATCACCACCGGCAACGATTTTAGTATCTAAGCCATCTTCAAAGCGGCTTACTAAATTTTCCAAACCCTCTTTTTTAAGTGCTTGTTTTAATTGGACATTATCAAAAAGCTTATAAGCTTCATTTCCATATAGAATATTATCGCGGACAGTACCGTTAAATAGAAATGGTTCTTGCAAAATGAACCCAATTTTTTTACTTAATTCAGCAGGAGTATAGCTGCGCAAATCGTTTCCCGTTAAAAATACTTCGCCTTTTGTTGGGTCATATAACCTCGCAAACAGAGAGGCCGTAGTGGTCTTGCCACCGCCAGTGGGGCCTACAAACGCGTATGTTTTTCCCTTTTCAAGATTAAAGTTTATATCATGTAAAACTTCTTTGCCGCCAGGATATTTAAATGAAACATCTTTAAAGGATAGTAATGGCGAATTAGGAATTGGAACCAAAACACTTTCCTTCTTCTGCGGCATATCAGATTCTAAATTTAAAATAATAGAGATCCTGTCCCACGCTGCCATCGCGGTTTGAAAGCTTGCCCATAGCGTGGCGAGCTGACGTAAAGGCTGGTAAAAATATTGTATGTACGCAATGAAACTAATTAATAAACCGATGGAAAAATTTCCTATGGAAATTAAATAAATACCAAACGCAAGAACAATCAGTTGTGCGATATTAGAGAACAAAGTAAAAACCGGCAGAAAAACACCGTTAACCAAACCCGCTCCCACAGAGGCTTTGTAGTTGTTAGCATTTGCGGTATCAAATTTATTCCTGAAATAATCCCGTCGGTTAAAAGCAACGATCGTTTTAAAATTGCCGAGGCTTTCCTGTATCTCTGCGCTTAGGCCGCCAGTACTTTTTAAACTCGCAGCATTTCTTTTCTTCACCATTGGCGAAATAATGCTTACAAATATTAAGATGAAAACCGCAGGTGCCAGACCTGCTAATCCCAATTCCAGATGAATTGCCAAAAGAAATGCCGCAGCGCCCAGCATCATGAAAATACTATCGACAAATTGCAAGAGCGATTGCGAAAAAAACTGATTTACTTTATCTGTGTCGTTGTTAATTCTCGATATTAAATCTCCCGCTTTATTTTGATTAAAGAAGGCGATGGGTAAGCTTTGTATCTTATTGAAAACAGCGTTGCGCAAGCTATACAGCATTCGCTGGCCGATACTTCCCATGATCTTCGTTTGCAGGTAATCGGTTACCGCTGAAATAAGAAAAAGACCCAATAAAATTCCGGTGAACATGAGTAACCCGCGATAAATTTTTGTTTGAATATAATGATCAATCGTATATCCGATTAAATAAGGGGTAAGCATGGAGATGCCTGAGTTAATCGCCATTACGATAAACGCGATGATCAAATTCCTTTTTTCTTCTTTCATGAAGAGCAGCATTTTCTTAAGTGCCGCTTTTGTGGAAGTTTTGTGTTCTATGTTTAGATTGTAGTCCATTTTTCTTTGTCAAAAGTTCATTTATTAAAAATATTTTAAGCAGCCGTTAAATCAGCCGTGCTTTTTTGTGACCGGTAAATCTGGACGTATTCCGGCGAATTTTGCATGAGAAATTCATGTTTCCCTTGTGCGATCAACTCCCCTTCCATCAGCACAATTATTTGATCGTAATCTTTTATAGGGTCAATTTTTTGAGTTACCGACACCAGCGTAATGCCCGGATAATTTTCCGCTACATTCTGCGATATTTTTTCTTCAGTTAAAGTATCTACTCTTGCTGTAAAATCGTCAAGCAACAGGATCTTAGGATTAATGGCCAAAGCGCGCGCCAACATAATACGTTGTTTTTGTCCACCTGAAAGGCTGCTACCTCGCTCTGAAACTATTGTTTCTAATCCTTGTGGAAGTGTCTTAATAAAGTCATCCAGCTCAGCCGTTTCTATTGCTTTTTGCAGCGCTTCTTCTGTTACGTCTGTATTAAATGCAATATTTTCGCGAAGGGTTAAATTGAAAATAATGCTATCCTGGAAGACCAGTCCAATCTGTTTCAAAAGACCGTCAATATTGTAATCGGTAATATTGGTGCCATCGTATAGGATATTACCTTCTTTGGGCTTAATCAACGTAGTTAATAAATAAAGTATTTGCGTTTTACCCGCCGCGGTAGGTCCTATAATCGCTGTTCTTGTTCCTCCTTCAATGGTAAATGAAATATTTTTTAAAGCGGGATTTTCTTTATAATAAACACTTACATGTTCCAATTTAATATTTCCTATTAATTGTTTGTTTACTGTTCCTTTGTCAACAAAATCAGGTGTTTCGATCGTGTTATGAATGCGTTGGTAAGAGGCAGAAGCGCGGGCAATTACATTGCTCATAAAACCGATCATGATGATGGGGAAAATTAAAATAGCGATATAGCTGTTAAAAGCTGCAAATTCACCTAAAGTCATGCTGCTGTTAATTACAAAATGGCCACCAATAGCCAATACGGCAAGTCTTGCGAGGTTAGATGTTAATACAATGATCGGAATAAGTGTAGCGAATAAACGCAAAATAGATAAGCCCAGGTTTTTTGCTTCCCCACTTGCATCCATAAATTTATTGTACTCCGTAAATTGTGCATTTAGAACACGAATCAACGCGGCCCCAAGAATACTTTCATTAATAACTTTATTAAGCCAGTCAATGACTTCCTGTGTTTTTTTGAAAAGAGTTTTTACTTTTTTGAAAACGAAAAAAAAAGTAGTTGCTATAATGGGAATAATTAATAAAACGATCAAACCCAATCTCCAGTTGATGTTTAGCAATAAAATACTAGCACCGATAATTAATATTAATGAAGAAACTATAGACACAATGGCCTGTGACACAAACATTTTTATTGCGTCCACATCAGAGGTGAGATTGGTAAGAAGTTTCCCCGGAGTCGCATCCTGTATATAAACATAATCCTGTTGCGAAATTTTGGAAACAAGTTTTTTTCGCATATCCCGCGCCACTCTTTCCGAAGCAAATGTTTGCAGAATCGTTTGTATATAACCGAAAACGAAAATTAAAACTGCGGCAACTAAAAACCAGGTGATTATCTTTTGCATATTGAAAGTTCCCTTACTAAAATCATCAATACCAAATTGAATAATTTTTGGAATCGCGAGATTAAGCCCGTTACTCAGCAATGCGAAAAGCAATAGCGCGCTAACCATTCCCGAGTAGGGTTTCAACACCTTGAAGATATTGGGCTTCGGTTCTTTTTGTTTTTTTTCCTTAGACTTCATTATTGTGTTATTTCAACAAGAAAAGTATTTTTTGCCACGAATCTGCCTTTGTCGGCAGACAGGTTACACTAAATTTCACGATTTTTTTTGTAAAAAATATTTAGAATTTTTCGTGAGCAAAAGTAAACTGAAATAGTTTTTAAGAAATATTACTTTTAGGTGAATGGTATTTTTCAGTCGGTAAGAATAATTAGCTCATTGGCTGATTAGCGAATTAGCCAATTAAAGAAGTGTTCCTCTCAGTACCAACAATGCTACATTAAAGAAAATTATCAACCCCGTTACATCCACTAAAGTGGCAACAAAAGGCGCTGAAGAAGATGCAGGATCCGCGCCTAATCTTTTTAAGAGCAAGGGAAGCATACTGCCGATAAGGGAACCCCAAAGTACCACTCCAATCAACGAAAGCCACACAGTGATTGCAAGCAATACCCAATGTGGGCCATAAATATCTTTGCCAATTCCATGATGCATTGCAAAGCTCCATAGGGTTATTCTTAAAAAGCCAATGCACCCCAACATGACGCCCAACATAAGCCCTGATAATATTTCGCGTCGCATTACACGCCACCAATCGTTAAGTTTCACTTCTCCAAGGGCCATCGCCTGTATAATCAACGTGGATGCCTGTGTACCGCTATTGCCCCCGGTACTGATGATGAGTGGAATAAAATTAGTGAGGATAATCACCTTAGCCATTTCATCATTGTAAAAAGCCATCGCAGTAGCAGTAAGCATTTCACCAAAGAAAAGTATAGTAAGCCAGCCTACTCTTTTTTTAACTAAATGAAAAAACGGGGTTTCCAGGTAAGGCATGTCTAATGCTTCTGCACCGCCTATCTTCTGCATATCCTCACTGAATTCTTCAGCAGCTACCCACAACACATCATCAATGGTGACAATACCAAGCAACACATTATTATCATCTACAACGGGCAGGGCCACACGATTATTCATCTTGAAAACTTCGCTGGCGGTTTCCTGGTCGTCGCGTGCGTTTAATTCGATATACCTGCCATCCATCAGATCATTGACTCTTGTATCCGGCGAAGCCAGGATAAATTCCCTGATTCTAAGATCATCCAACAATTCACCATGGTCATTGATAACATACACTACATCAATGGTTTCCGTATTTTTCCCTACACTTCTGATAATATTTAAAACTTCAGATACGGTATTATGCTCATATACATAAATATAATCCGGCGTCATCAGCCGTCCAACACTGTTTTCAGGATATCCGAGAAGTGATAGCGTGATTTTTCTTTCTTCCGGAACGAGTGTTTTTACCAATTCTCTCACTACTTCGTTAGGAAGGTCTTCAAAGAAAGATGTCCTGTCATCCGGCTCCATTTCATTCAGTATCTGGGCACTTTTGACTGGAGGAAGATTTTTTATAATTCTTTTCTGCGTGGGATGTTCCAATATTCTGAAAAGCGCCAAAGCCCGGTGCATGGAGAGGTGAAGGAAAATTTCTACCTCCCTTTCTTCATTTTCATAAATGAGTTCGGCAACATCGCTGATATTTTGTTCATTCAAAAATTCGCTGATAGCATCGTTATCGCCACTCTTCAAAATATCCTCGTATTGGTCCTGAACTGAAATTTCTTCTTCGGTCATTGAATCCTCATTTTCAGATAAGGGCGCAAAAATAATTTATCTTTAATTAATTAGCTAATTCGGTAATTAGCTAATTGAAAGAAATATGATAAAGGAATATTTATTTATAAAAAAAACCGGGGTAAAGGGTCGGGGTATTTTTACGCGGGAAGATATTCCCCCAAACATTATTATTGAAGAATCCCCTGTTATAGTAATGAGTGCGGAGGATAGAATCCTGCTGGATAAAACTTTGCTGCACGATTATATTTTTGAATGGGGTATTGATAAGGAACGATGTTGTATGGCATTGGGTTTTATTCCGATTTATAATCACAGCTACCAAAGTAATTGCGAATATTTTATGGATTTTGAAGAAGAAAAGATTCATGTGAAAACGGTAAGAAATATCCTTTCGGGCGAAGAAATGACGATTAATTATAACGGTGACTGGAATGATAAGAAAAAGGTTTGGTTTGAAGTGAAAGCTTAATTCTTAGTTTTTAGTTTCAGTTATAGGTTATTAGTTATCGGTGAGCAGTGTCTTGTACAGAATTGAAATCCTTCTTATTTGTTCGTTCACTATTACAACTCTCATCTCTGGTCACTGATAGCTTCTTAAATTTCTCTTATTTCTTTTTGTTTATTTGTGATTTCTTTCAAACATTATATATTTTTACCAAAAAATTTTAAAACATGGAATTAACTAACAACAAATCTAATTTCACTAACATATCTTACGTACCGACTGGTGAGCAAACGCGTACGCGCTCGTTCATAGCTAACGTGTTTTTATTGATGTTTGTGGCTCTTGGTGTATCAGCGGTATTTGCATGGCAGTTTTCAGTAAACGAACAATTGATGAGTTATTTAATGACTCCTACCGGACTTACCGGGCTTGGTAAAATAACTTTATTCGCACCATTGGGTTTTGTACTGATTATGTCTTTTGCCTACCAAAGGCTTTCTTCCACCGCTTTGATGGCTTTATTTATGGCCTATGCTATTATTAATGGTATCACTTTTAGTTTTATCTTAATGGCCTATACGGCAGGTTCAGTGCTCGGATGTTTTCTTTCCGCTTCGGCCATGTTTGGCGTTATGGCTGTAATGGGATATACCACCGAAAAAGACCTGACAAAGTTTGGTCGCATTTTGATGATGGGTGTTATCGGTGTATTGATAGCTATGGTCATCAATTATTTTTTGCATAGCAGCCAGCTAGATTATATCATTAGTATTATCGGTGTAATGGTTTTTACCGCTTTGACCGCCTATGATGTTCAAAAATTAAAAAGAATTGGAGAAGGTATTGAATACAACGGCCAGGGAGTAGCCGCCAATGATGTAAAAAAGATGTCAATACTTGGTGCATTGACCTTGTATCTTGATTTCATTAATATCTTTTTATTCCTGCTTCGCATGTTTGGTAACAGAAGAAGCTAATATCAGAATCTTATTTACAACTAAAAAACGGTCCATCGACCGTTTTTTTGTTTTAAGACTTTCGACAAAATTTGTTATACGCAATTATTTATTTTCTATTTCTTAGATTTGGAAAATTACTTCCATAAAGGTATTTATGAATAAAAGAAAAAGTATTCTTCTTGTTTTTATAGTACTTACTATTACTGCGATATTTCATTTTGTAGATATTTACAACTTCAATAGTATTTCTCCTCTCTTTTTAAGAACACTTCGATGGATATTTATTGCTTCATTGATACTTTTTGCACTTTTTAAGCGCTCGCTTACCACATGGATACTTGTTGCTATGTTGATTGGGGTGGAGATAGGAGTTGATTTTCCGGAGGTAGCCAAAGATTTAAAAGTGCTTAGCCAGATATTTTTGCGATTGGTGAAAACGATTATCGCGCCGATACTTTTTTCTACATTGGTGGTGGGTATTGCCGGTCATTCGGACCTGAGGCAAGTGGGAAGAATGGGCTGGAAATCTATTGTTTATTTTGAAGTGGTAACTACGATTGCCTTAATCATCGGGCTAATTGCCATTAATATTACACAGGCAGGCGTTGGAATTCATATTCCGCCAGGGTTTCATGAAGAGTTGCCTGCAACGGTTCCTCAAACCTGGCAGGATGTTATCCTGCACATTTTCCCGGAAAATATTGTTAAGTCCATCTACAACGGTGATGTGTTGCCGATAGTGGTTTTTAGTGTGATATTCGGAATAGGCCTGGCGATGGTAAAAGAAGAAAAACGCAAACCGATGTTACTTTTTTCTGAGAGCCTGGCCGAAACGATGTTTAAATTCACCAATATCATTATGCACTTTGCTCCTTTTGGCGTGGGCGCCGCTATAGCTTTTACAGTCGGGCATTTGGGCCTTGATATTTTATATTCATTGGTAAAATTACTGTTGACTTTATATGCTTCACTACTGGTTTTTGTCGGCGTTGTTCTTTTTTCGATTGCTTATTTTCTGAAAATCCCTGTCCGGCAATTTATTAAAGCTGTTTCAGAGCCGGTGGCTATTGCTTTTGCTACTACCAGTTCAGAATCCGCGCTGCCCATAGCGATGGAAAATATGGAGAAATTTGGTGTGCCGCGAAAAATCGTATCTTTTGTATTGCCCACGGGGTATACATTTAATCTGGATGGTACTACTTTGTACCTCTCGCTGGCAAGCGTTTTTGTAGCCCAGGCGGCGGGAATGCACATGCCGATAGGAACGCAATTTATAATGGGGTTAACGCTGATGCTCACCAGCAAAGGTGTGGCAGGAGTTCCACGGGCTTCGCTGGTTATTTTACTGGGCACGGTTTCTTCTTTCGGTTTGCCTTTGTGGCCTGTGATGGCTATTCTTGGGATTGATGAATTGATGGACATGGCGCGTACTTCTGTAAATGTAATTGGAAATGCTTTGGCCAGTTGCGTTATCGCTAAATGGGAAGGAGAATTTGACCAGGAAAAGGCATTGGTTTTTGTTCCGGATTAATGAATTTTCATTTCTTTTAGAATTTTTTGTTGTTCCTTTATCAACTTGAATTTTTTTATTTTTTAAATATTATCTACGTGGATCTATTGCTTTTTCTTGGAATTGGGTTGAAAGATTTATTGAATCCTCAATTCTATATTGAACATGGAGGATTGTGGATGATTCTTTTCATTGTATTTGCCGAAACAGGTTTATTTGCAGGATTCTTTTTGCCGGGTGATGCGTTGCTTTTTGTGACCGGAATCTACAGCAAGAGTATTGTAAGTTCGGCGTTATTCTATTCCAACAGCGAATGGGCAGACCTGGGAATTTTGTGGTTGTTAATTGCCATAGCCGGAATTCTTGGAAATTTTGTAGGTTATTGGTTTGGATATAAAAGTGGGCCTTTTTTATATGAGCGAAAGGATTCTTTTTTATTTAAGAAAAAGTATTTAATACAGGCCCATGAATTTTATGAAAAGAATGGAGGCCCGGCTATCATTATCGCAAGGTTTGTTCCGTTTGTTAGAACTTTTGCTCCAATAGTAGCGGGAATTGTAAAAATGGATGGAAAAAAGTTTTCTCTTTATAATATGTTGGGCTGCATATTATGGGTTGGAAGCATGTTGCTTGGCGGTCATTTTTTACAAAAATTAGTTGAAAAAGAATTTAATTTCGATCTAAAGCAACATTTGGAAATAATCATTTTAGCAATTATTGTAGTAACGACATTTCCGGTTTTGTGGAAAGTGTTTTCACATAAAAAAAAGCCGACGACTGTTTGATGAAACTGGCGACGGCAGAAAGTTTGTCACAAATGGAATTTCTGTCCCGATAGCCATCGGGATAGTTGGTTTACTGATTTTAAATATAATTACAAATATTCAAAGTTTTATTTTTTGAAATTCAAAAATCTTTATAGTAAAAAAGAAAATATAGCAATTGCAGAACAGGAAGAAAAGCCTTTGAAATTTCTTATTATCCGTTTTTCTTCTATCGGCGATATAGTGCTTACAACACCTGTGGTACGTTGCCTTCGGAAAAAATATCCCCATGCGATAATTCATTATCTTACTAAAAAACAGTTTGCGGGTATTCTGCAATCAAATCCTTATTTAGATAAAGTCCTCTTGCTGGACGATGATTTAAAAAAAACAATTGAAGAAACAGAAAAAGAAAATTATGATCACATCATTGATTTGCATCACAACTTACGCACCTTGCGAATCAAAAATGCAATCCGCGAAATTCCCTTTCATTCGTTTCATAAGTTGAATATCAAAAAGTGGATATATACCAATTTTAAAATAAACCTGATGCCCCACAAACATATTGTGGACAGGTACATGGCTACTGTAGCGAAGCTGGGAGTGCTGAATGACGGGCTTGGACTTGATTATTTTATTCCGG
>JBDTGD010000317.1:0-3990 GCA_039937595.1 Ginsengibacter sp.
TCGGTATAAACGCCGCTTCAAAATCGGCCGGCTCTACAAATTTATCAGCGTTTAAATAACGCGAGGCTACGCCCAATAAATCGTATCCCGAAAGGATAATCAAAGCGCCGACAAGTATGGTGGCTGAAACCTTTTTCTTTAAAAATAACCCCATCAACAATACAGCTAAACCTATTAAAATAAATGATCTCAAAAGATCTTTACCCATCAGGCTTTGGCGGTCGCTTTGCAACGCGGATATAATGCCCCGGCTTG
Source organism: Ginsengibacter sp. (assembly GCA_039937595.1). GTDB lineage: Bacteria > Bacteroidota > Bacteroidia > Chitinophagales > Chitinophagaceae > Ginsengibacter. The sequence goes on from JBDTGD010000317.1 coordinate 256, forward strand.
TCTGCTCTGCCTGTGCTTCCAGTTGAGGAGATGCCTGCTGTCCCTGTGGAGCGCGGGCCATCATATTTTGTTTGATGTTGTCTCTGAAGTTTTTATCGTTGGGCCCGCTGAAAGAAGCCATCATATAAAAACCAGCCATCAAGACAAGTATGATGACTGTGATGATAGCAGTGGTCTTTAATTTTTTCCACGCCTCGTCAATGTCAATATCTTTTGAAATCAATTTGCTGACGGCAAGCACTCCCATCAGCGGAAAACACAATTGAGGAATTACCAATGCCATCGTCGGCGCTCGAAATTTATTGTAAAAAGGAAGGTAATCAAAGAGGAAATAATTAATGCCTTTGAGGTTGGCGCCATAGGCAAGTATCACCCCCACAATACTGGCAGCAATGAGCCACCATTTGTACCAAGATTTTATATATACGACTCCAAAAATGAACAGGAGGCATACGATAGCGCCAAGATACACGGGGCCTGATGTTCCAGGCTGATCGCCCCAATAAGAAAGTTGATCTGCATATTGCAAAGCCTGCTCTCCGGGTACGCCCAGTTCAGAAAATTTATCTACGAATTTTGAGTTGTCATTATACTCATCTCCTCCATTACTGCCTCCGTATAAGCCGGGAACAATGAAAGTAAATGTCTCTCCAAAGCCAAAGCTGTACCTGAATGCGTAATCTTTATCGAGGCCGCCCGTTGTTTTGTTTCCTTTTACTTCCTGGGTTAGTTCAGATTTGCCACCGCGCATACTTTCTTTTGCATATTCATAAGTAGGCATCATGGTTACGGCACAGCATGCAAGTCCAAGAATTCCCGCCAGTAAACCGAACGCCGCTCCTTTTACAGCCACGCCGATATTCTTTTCGCGGTAGCTTTTAATAAGGTAGGCAATCGTCATAATGATCGCCATAATTAAAGTGTAATAAACGATCTGTACATGATTTTGCTCTATCAGGAAAAATGAAAACAAAGCCGTTATCGTAAACCCAATCAAATATCTTTTTTGATATAACAAAAGAAGGCCGGCTAATACAGCAGGCGCATAGCCTATGGATAACATTTGTGTGTTATGGCCTACCGCAATTATTATTGGGTCAAAAGTAGAGTAGGCATAGGCCAGGCCACCCATAATACTTATCCAGGGATTGGCTCCAGCCACTACACATAAAAAATAAAAACAGATACAAGCCAAAAAGAAAAAACTTATCGGCACGGGAAGACCCAATGTTAACACCGATGTGAGGTAACCGACCGTAATGCTGGTGCGTGGATCAAAAGCAATCTGGTAGGCGGGCATGCCGCTAAACATACTGTTGGTCCAAAGCGGATAATATCCATGATGGTCTCTGAATTCAAAGGATTGCTGCGCCATGCCGCGCCAGCCCTGCGTGTCTGACTGTTGCAATACTTCTCCCTGTAAGGCTGGTTTACAGTAGATGACAGCAACGATTAAAAATATACCTATTGCTATCAGGTGCGGCAATATTTTTTTGAAATTCAGATTCTTCATGAAGTGATTTTTCGTTTAAGGAAGCAAAGTAAATGATAATTGGTGAAATGTGAAGCTAAAAGCTTAAGGCTCAAAACTCATTCCTCGCCCCCGAATATTTTCTCCATTTTTCAGTAACAGATTTCATGTCATCCGGTAAAGGGCTTTCAAATTTGACAAACTCATTGGTGCGGGGATGGATAAATCCCAATTGCTGCGCGTGTAAAGCTTGCCTCGGGCAAAGAATAAAACAATTATCTACAAATTGTTTGTACTTGGTAAATACCGTTCCCTTTACAATTTTATCTCCACCATAGGTGTCGTCGTTAAAAAGAGGATGCCCGATCGATTGCATGTGAACTCTTATCTGGTGAGTGCGCCCGGTTTCCAGCCTGCATTCTAACAATGTCACATAATTAAACCGCTCTAATACTTTATAATGTGTGACGGCATCTTTGCCGTATTCGCCTTCAGGATAAGTAGTAAATAATTTTCTGAATCTCTGGTGGCGTCCTACATGGGCGATAACGGTGCCTTCTTCCCCGTCGAAATCACCCCAAACCAGCGCCACATAGCGCCGATGAACCGTATGGTCGAAGAATTGTTTCGCCAGCTTTGTCATTGCCGCAGGCGTTTTGGCCATTACCAAAAGGCCTGAGGTATTTTTATCGATGCGGTGAACAAGACCAAACCTTGTTAAATCCAGTTCATTTACATCGGGATTTTGTTGTTTTAGATGCCACGCAACAGCATTTACCAGGGTGCCACCAGGGTTGCCACTGCCGGGATGAACCACCATTCCCGGTTGCTTATCTATCACCATTATGTCCTCATCTTCATAGACTATTTTAATTGGAATATTTTCCGGTAGTATCGTGTTGTTTTCCGGGAGGTAGTCCTGGTAAATGACGATTTTGTCAAGTGGGCGAACTTTATAATTGGACTTTATCGGTTTATCGTTCAATAAAACCCTTTCAGCTTCAATAGCTTGCTGAATCTTATTCCTGGTAGCGCCTTCTATGCGGCCCATTAAAAATTTATCTATACGCAAAGGTTCCTGACCTTTGGCACAAATGATGGTTTCTCTTTCGAAAAGTTCTTCAGATTCATCCTGCAATTCTTCCTCTTCCATACGTTGTTTTTTAGTCGCCTGGTATTTGGATACTGCTGCCTGTAATCAGCGCCAGTAAACAGACAAATACCAGGAAATTCTATTTAGCCAATATTGTTTGAGTAAACAAACAAATATCATCGGTTTCTATTCAATCCATAAACGAATAAACAGTTAACCAAATCAAATTTATCTTTGCAAATTAAATTCTTTGCATTGGAAAAACAGTATATCATTTTTGAAGACCTTGGAATTATTCACTACAAAGAGGCATGGGATTACCAGGAGGATTTGGTAAAAAAAAACCTGGAAGTAAAATCTGAAGCGAGAAAAGCGGCGAATATCGGAATATCAGTTTCGGAAATCTTTCCATTGCCAACAGTTAATCATCTTCTTTTCTGCGAACATCCGCCGGTTTACACTTTGGGCAAGAGCGGACATATGGCAAACGTGTTGATGAACGAAACTGAAATGGAAGAAAAGGAAATTGAATTTTTCAGGACGAACAGGGGAGGTGATATTACCTTTCATGGCCTGCAGCAGATAGTGGGTTATCCGATTCTTGATCTTGAAAAGTTCTTTACAGATATCGGAAAATATATGCGCAGCCTCGAAGAAGTAATGATTCTTACCATTGGTGAGTATGGAATAAAAGGCGACAGGAGCATAGGCGAGACGGGCGTGTGGATAGAACCCGGTATTCCGGGAAGGGAAAGAAAAATCTGTGCGATGGGCATTCGCTGCAGCCGGTGGATTACGATGCATGGTTTTGCACTAAACGTTAATACAGATCTCAGCTATTTTAATAATATCATTCCCTGCGGTATTGTCAACAAACAGGTGACTTCCATTGAAAAAGAATTAGGGTTTAAAGTAAACTTTGAAGAAGTAAAAGAAAAGGTCAGGAAAAATTTTGCAAAAGTCTTTGCGGCTGAAATAGTAATGAGTCAATTTTTGTATAAATAAAAATCATCCATAAAAACTTGTTTACTGCCGGTTGGGTACGGCTAATAAAAAACCTGCAAAATTAATTGCAGGTTTTTTTTCAACAACAAAAATAATATTTGGCGGAGAGTTAGGGATTCGACTTCCTTACTATCTCCTTTATCTAACTAATTCATTTCAAACCATT
>JBDTGD010000318.1:0-7820 GCA_039937595.1 Ginsengibacter sp.
GGAAATGATCTATAAGAGAGATTCGTCTGTTGCAAAATCATTGCAATACGGTCACATTAGTTTGAAAAAGCAATTGGATATGGGCTTGCGGAACCTGGAATTGGATGTTGTATACGACCCTCAGGGATGGCGTTATGAGAATCCGTTAGGACTTCGACTCATTAAAGATGCAGGTAGCAATCCTGAACCTTATGACACTGCAAATGACCTTGCAAAACCGGGGCTTAAAGTTTTTCATGTGCCCGATATTGATTTCAGAAGCGATCATCTTCTTTTCAGAGATTGCCTGCTTGCTTTGAAACAATGGTCAGATGCGAACCGGGATCATATTCCGGTAGTCATTACCATGAATGCAAAAGATGAAAATGAAAAAGAATTGCATCAATTATTGCCTTTTACAAAAACTGCTTTAGACAGTATTGACCTGGAAATACGATCTGTTTTTGAACCCAATGATTTGATAACTCCTGATCTCGTGAGAGGAAATTATCCAACCCTGGAAAGTGCTGTATTGAAAAAAGGATGGCCGTTATTAAGTCAGGTGAGAGGAAGGTTTCTCTTTGTCTTGGATGAAACCGGTGAAAAGTTACAACGTTACGAAGAAGGGCATCCATCGCTGAAAGGAAGAGTAATGTTTGTAAATGAAACGGAGGGCCACCCTGAAGCGGCATTCATGATCATCAACGACCCCATAAAAGATTTTGATAAAATACAAAGGCTGGTGAAGAAAGGATATATGATAAGGACAAGATCCGACGCAGATACTAAAGAAGCGAGAGACAATGACTATACAAGATTTGAGGCAGCTAAAAAAAGCGGTGTGCAGATTATTACCACAGATTATTATCTTCCCTCACAATATTTTTCCTCGCCTTATAAAATCAGTTTTGAGGGTGGAACTTATGTGCGTGAAAATCCTTTATCCGCGGCCTTAAAAAAGTAAAATGAAAAAATTGAGTTTGGTTTTTTTTGTAGTATTTTTTATAAAGATTTCTTATTCCCAGCTAAAGGATTTTGATATAGTAAAATACGGAGCAAAAGCTGATGGCATAACGAATAATGTTGATGCCATACAACATGCCATTGACGATGCCAACAAGAACGGAGAAGGAAGAGTGGTGGTACCCGCAGGCAAATTTTTAACGGGCGTTATTCATTTAAAATCGAATGTTGAACTTTTTATTGATCGAGATGCCGTTTTGCTGGCAAGTACTAACCGTGCTGATTACGGGCCCAGTGAAAAAGCTTCAGCCTGGATTGTTGCGGAAAATGCAAAAAACATTTCCATTACAGGTAAAGGGACAATTGATGGACAATGCGACCTGCTGATAAATGATATTTATAAAAAATTGATAGCAGGGCAATTGTATGATAGGGAGTGGAAACAATATAACGACTGGCACCAGCGGAGGCCTTCTGAAAACAACCGGCCACGAATGATTGCGTTCACCAATTGCGATGGAGTTACTATCAGAAATATTCACCTTCAAAACGGCACATCCTGGATCCAGGCTTATAAGAATTGTACTAACTTAATAATGGATGGTGTACATGTTCTCAGCAACACATTTTTGAATAATGATGGCATTGACATAGTAGATTGTACAAATGCTAAAATAACCAATTGCGATATTAATGCTGCCGATGATGGTATCTGTTTAAAATCTGAAGACAGGAACCGCCGCTGTGAAAATATTTTTGTTGGTAATTGCAAAGTGCGTTCCAGCGCGAGTGCAATTAAATTGGGAACTGCTTCACGTGGTGGATTTAAAAATATCGTGATAAGAAATATTGAAGTGTATAATACATTTCGCTCGGCTATCGCTATTGAATCTGTTGACGGAGGTGTATTGGAAAATATAGATGTACATGATATACATGCCGTAAATACCGGGAATGCTATTTTTATAAAACTGGGTCATCGTAACAAGGATGCAGTAGTTAGCCAATTGCGAAATGTTTTGATAAAGGATGTGACTGTTGAAGTGCCAAAGACTAAACCCGACAAAGGTTATTCAATGGAAGGGCCTGAGTTGAGAGTGCCATCAAAAAAAGAAGACACCACTATTCAATACCCCAACGGTGGAGCACCCTGGGATCGGTTTGGTCTCGATACAACTTCTGAGCTGATTCCTCATAATATATTTCCATCGTCTATAAGCGGTATTCCGAATCATCCTGTGGAAAATGTAGTGCTTCAGAATATTACCATTATCTATGATGGCGGCGGCGATACATCTGGAGCAAATTTTCCTTTGGAGTCTTTTGATAAAATACCTGAGGGCGAAACAAGTTATCCGGAGTTTTCTATGTTTGGCGAAGTGCCTGTTTGGGGTTTATATGTGAGGCATGTTGAAGGAATCACATTAAAAAATATAAAACTCGTAAATAAGAAGAAAGACTACAGAACTGCTGTCTTGGTTAACGATGCAAAAAATGTAACGCTAGAAAATTTTTCAGTGAAGGGCGCTACTTCTTTACCTGTATTGTTTTTTAACAACGTAAAATCTTTACAGTTACAAAAAATGGATATACCTGGGGCAAAAGATAAGACGATTAAAATTCAGAGCAAAGAATAGAGGCAACAGATTGAAAGGAATAACTGATTAAATCAATATGTGCAGCTATTGTTCGGTACCGATTGATTCAATAAAAATTAAGAGGGATATTTGGCTTTAAAATGATCCGTCAGCATGCCGCTCAAATAGAACGGAACAACACAAGAGTACGCAGGTGCCGATTTCAAGATATCGCTGGCACTAACTGATGAAGGCTGGTCATGGGAAACCGTATATTGTCAAAACAACTCCTCTAAATAAGAGACCATTTATAAACGATATGAATTGAATTTTTAAATTGAAATTTTATGAAATTAAAAAGAGGGTTATTTGTTGCTTTACTGATGTTTTCGTTTAGTGCTTTGCACGCACAATCCATAAACGTTGCAACTTACAATATGCGCAATGATAATAATAGCGAAGATTCAACGCATGGAAACGGATGGAAACAACGTTACCCTGTAATAGCTTCATTAATTCGCTTTCATGACTTTGATATATTCGGAACTCAGGAATGTCTTTACCACCAGTTACAGGATATAAGTAAAGAACTTCCCGGTTATGATTATTACGGAATCGGAAGAGATGATGGTAAACACGCAGGAGAACATTCTGAAATATTCTTCAAAAAAGACAAGTTTCAACTTCTTGGCCATGGAGACTTCTGGCTATCACAAACTCCTGATAAGCCTTCGCTTGGCTGGGATGCTACCTGCTGCAACCGAATCTGCTCATGGGTTTATTTAGATGATAAAAAATCCGGAAAGAAATTTTATGTTTTCAACACGCATTATGATTATCAAAAAGACTTTGCAAGAAATGAAAGCAGTAAATTAATTTTAAAAGAAATAAAAAGAATTGCAGGCACACAACCCGTGATTTTTATGGGCGACCTGAATGGAGGCAATGAAACTTCATGGTATAAAATGGTTGCTAATTCAGGATTTTTAAAGGATACCTACAAAGAAGCAAAGAATCCTTACGCAGTCAACGGGTCATTCAATGGTTTTGGTTCAGAAATAAGCAGTGATGAAATTATTGATCATATTTTTATCAGTAAACAATTTGCTGTACAAAAGTGGGGAATACTTACCGATACTTATCATGGTAAAGACCCTTCTGATCATTTCCCGGTGATGGCGGAATTGAAGATGTAAAAAATCTTACCTTAGATTTCTTAATATAAATTTAAAACAAGTGGATACAAGAAGAGATTTTCTTAAAAAAGCAATATTGCTTTCGGGCGCCACGGGCTTGTCATCCATGCTGCCTGAATCTATAGTGCGCGCAATGGCTATTGATCCGGAGAAAGGCAGTTCTTACCTGGATGCCGAGCACATTGTAATCCTGATGCAGGAGAACCGTTCATTTGATCATTGCTTCGGAACCTTGCAGGGAGTCAGGGGGTTTAATGATCCACGCGCAATTAATTTACCTGATAAAAATTTAGTGTGGATGCAAACAAATGAAGCCGGCGAAACTTATTCGCCGTTTCGCTTCGACATCCGAAATACAAAAGCTACATGGATGGGCTCTACGCCACATTCGCGTGAAAGCCAGGTTGATGCCTGGAATAATGGGAAGTATGATAACTGGCTCCCAGCCAAGAGGGTAAGAGATCAACGATACACCAATATACCGTTAACGATGGGTTATTATACCCGTGAGGATATTCCTTTTTATTATGCAATGGCCGATGCATTCACGGTATGTGATCAAAACTTTTGTTCTGCCATGACCAGCACCAATCCCAATCGTTTATTTTTCTGGACCGGCACAGTAAAGGAACAACAAACAGCAGATGCCAAAGCCATTATGAGGAATTTGAATGATGACCGATGGGGCGTATTAAACTTTGATACTTTTCCTGAAAGGCTGGAAGCAAACGGAATTTCCTGGAAATTTTATCAAAACGCTATTGACTGTGGCGGCGGTTTCACAGGAGATGAAGGAGCATGGCTTGCTAATTTCGGATGCAATCCACTGGAATGGTTTGCTAATTATAACGTAAAATTTTCTTCGCGTTATATTCAGAGTTTGCAAAAACAGCTAGTATCTCTTCCCAATGAAATAAAAGATTTAGAAGACAAAATACAATCCGGTTCTTTATCCGGGCATGCACTAACAAAAGCACAAAGGGCCATTGCAAAAAAGAAAGAGGTATTGGCCAGGGCTAATAAAGATCTGTTGAATTATACGCAGGATATTTATAACCAGTTAAGTGAGAAAGAAAAAAATTTATTTCAAAGAGCTTTTAGTAATAATTCAAATGATCCCGATTATCATAGTCTCACTGATTTATCCTACGATGACAATGGAATAAAACGAGAGCTTAGCATTCCAAAGGGAGATGTGTTATTTCAATTTCGCAAAGATGTGGAAAGTGGAAAATTGCCAACTGTTTCCTGGCTTGCCGCTGCTCAGAATCTTTCAGATCATCCGAGCGCACCATGGTACGGATCTTTATATGCATCAGAGGTATTGAATATTCTTACAAAGAATCCCGAAGTTTGGAAGAAAACAATTTTCATTGTGAACTTTGATGAGAACGATGGATATTTTGATCATGTTCCTCCTTTTGTGGCGCCCGATCCGCTGAACCCCGGGACAGGTAAATGCTCATCCGGCATCAAAACGGATGTAGAATATGTACAGTTGGAAAACGAATTAAAGGAGAACATTCCGAAAAAAGAAGCAAGAGGAGGCCCTATTGGGCTTGGATTTCGTGTTCCGCTTCTTATCGCTTCGCCGTGGAGTAGAGGAGGACAGGTATGTTCGCAGGTGTTTGACCACACTTCCACTTTACAATTCCTGGAAACTTTCTTAAAAAAGAAATTCGGAAAAGATGTAAGAGAAAGTAACATCAGCGAATGGCGACGTACCGTGACGGGCGATCTTACCGCGGCATTCAAATCTTATAATGGTGAAAAGATACCTGAGATTGACTTTCTCGACAGGAAACCTTTTATTGAAAAAATATACAATGCTAAGTTTAAAAAAGACCCTTTAAATTTCAGGAAATTATCCAAAGAAGAAATAGATCAAACCAATAAGGATCCATTTTCAACTTCAATCTTACCCGGGCAGGAGAAAGGCACGAAACCAGCATGTGCATTGCCTTACCAACTTTACACAGATGGTAAATTAAGTGATGATAAAAAGAATTTCGAATTGATGTTTTTAGCTAAAAATGAAATCTTTGGAATACGATCAGCGGGAGCAGCTTTTAATTTATATTTTCCTCAAAAATTTGCCACTAAAGAAGGTGGTTTTGCAAATGCGGGAAGCCGTTCTTATACGGTCGCTGCCGGAAGCAACGTGATGGAATCACTGCCGGTTCAGTCTTTCGAAAATGCCATCTATCAATCAAGAGTGTATGGACCTAATGGCTTTTTCAGGGAATATTCCGGAACTGTTGATGATCCTGAAATATCAATCATTTGTGACTATGAAAGGCCGGATAAATTGATTAAAAAACTTACAGGCAACATTGATCTAAAAATAACCAATCTCAATCCCAATAAAACTTTTACGGTTGAGATTAGGGACAATGCTTACAAAAATAAATCAATAAAAAAGATTCTTGCTCCTGGCAATAGACGGAACAACGACGCTCAATCAATAATTTTAAATTTGAATAAAAGTTTTGGATGGTACGATTTCAGCGTTTTGATTCACGGCTACAATAATTTTGAAAGGCGTTATGCCGGCCACGTTGAAACCGGGAAAGCCAGTCATACTGATCCGTTTATGGGAAGAGTATAAATAAATTAAAACTTATGGAGTTAGATTCCTTTTAAATGGCACCATCGATTTTTAGCTGAGCCATGCAAATTGACAGCATGATATTTTTTAACAAAGAAAATTTTTTTAGAAAAGATGAACTACTATTTCAACAGCATTTATACCAGGAAATTATTTTTATGTTTTTTTGTTTGCGTTATATTCAATTCAATAAATGTATTGGCACAAAAAACGAATTATACCGTTGCTGATGCTCATGCACATAATGACTACCTGCATCCGGTGCCCTTTTACACAGCCTGGAATGCAGGCTTTGGTTCTATTGAAGCCGATGTGTTTCCTGTGAATGGAAAATTACTTGTTGCGCATGACAGCAGCGCAATTCAACCGCAGCGCACTTTAGAAAACTTATATATCGGGCCTCTTTTAAAAGAGTTGAAAAAAAATTCTAAACGGAAAGTGAATTTGCTCATTGACATCAAAGAAAATTACAAGACAACTTTGCAGCTTCTCATAAAAGAATTAGAACCATTGAAAAAATATTTGTTTACTGATAAGGATAAGGCCAAACCAGTAACTATTCTCATCAGCGGAGAAAGGCCGCCTCCTTCTGAATATAAAAATTATCCCGGCTATATTTTTTTTGATGATGATCTTAAATTGTTTCATACCCCACAGGAATGGAAAAGAGTTGGCCTGGTAAGCCTTTCATTTGAAAGATATTCTTCCTGGAGTGGTGAGGGGACTATTCCTGAAAAAGATAAAAATTTGTTGATTCATGTTGTTGATAGCGTGCATGAGGCGGGAAAAAAAATACGTTTTTGGGCAGCACCGGATAATGAAGACTCATGGAAGCTGCAGATGAAACTGGGCGTTGATTTGATTGGGACGGATAAGATTGCAATCTTTTCTAAATTCCTTAAAAAAGATAGACTTATTCTGAAGCAAAAGTAAACTCAATGGAATGATCGGAATATTTTTAATTTAATATTGAATTATAGGTCGCGGATGCGAAAACGGTTTCGTAATTTAACCTATCCTTTTTTGCAAAAGTGAATAAAAATAAGGATATTAGTAAACTTTTTAATAAAGCACAAAAAATAGATATGCAAAATCAACAACAAATTTTCAGCCCCAAAGAAATTAACCCGCTACAAAGTCTTGATGAATGGGAAGATGATGTACTGGAAAGATATCCTGAACCCGAAGTGAAAGCGATAGATAAGTCAAAAGAAGAATTCAGGAATTATGAATCTCCAGTAAGAGATACTGTAAAGGAATTTTACAGATTGAATCACAAATTTCAAACTTATGATTTTGTAAAAGAGAAGAAAAATAATTTTCTTCAGTTCAATAAAAAAGAAATGCCCGTTTGGGAAGCATTCAATTTCCTCAATCAATTGGTAGATGATTCTGATCCTGATACCGACCTTGATCAATTTCAGCATTTGTTACAAACATCTGAAGCCATCCGAAGAGACGGTCATCCGGATTGGATGGTACTAACCGGACTGATGC
>JBDTGD010000319.1:0-7915 GCA_039937595.1 Ginsengibacter sp.
TAAAGTTTCCGGTAAAATCAATGATTAACTATACAGCCTTTGATATTTCGCTCCATGTAAGAGTGAAACAGAAATATAAAATATTGAACCCCATTACTGTTTTTACCGATTCCTATCAACAGGATTCTTTGGAAAATCGCGAAGAATATGCGAAGGTTTTTGGAGGTGAGAAGTCCGGCATTCATTCTACTTACGAACCAGGAGGAGCAGCAGGGTTGGACGTAGATGCGTTAATCGGGATGTTTCAGTTCAAAAAAAATAAACAAAACCTCGCTTTTAAAAACCGGCTAATGGGTCAGGAAGAGGATAATTACATAGACTACCGGTTTTCACCAAAAACGATTACAAGAATTACCCGACTAAAAGGAGATGAACTTAAAAAATACAGGCAGATTTACCGTCCAAGTTATTTTTTTGTAGTCAACAGTACGCTCGCCGAATTTTATGAATACATTCTTCAGACTTCATATACCTTCAAAAACCAGGAAGGAATAAAATAGTTATTGATAATTATTTCCGGGATCTTTCACTTGAATTGCTTTTCGATTTTTTGTTTTTAACTTACTCTACGAAAACTTACCTTTTCCTAATTAAAAAATAAACTGTTTTTATAAAATAATATTAATGAGAACAATTCTTCTTTCTGCTATTTTAATCGCATTCTTATTTTCCACAAAAGCGCAATCTTATAAAAGAATCCACGCCAAAGCAATTGTTTGCGACACGCACAATGACATCATAAGCAGTTGTATAGAAAAAGGCTATTCTTTTGATCAGGATCTCACCGGTAAAACACATAGTGATCTTAACCGCATGCGACAAGGTGGCCTGGACGCCCAGGTGTTTTCGATTTTTTGTGATGGAGAGCAAAAAAATCCCTATCAATTTGCTAACAGGGAAATTGACACGTTGTATGCATGGGTAAAACGAAACCCAGCTAAAATGATGCTGATAAGCACACCGACGCAACTAAGTCAGGCCGTAAAAGAACATAAGCTTGCCTGCATGATGGGCGTAGAAGGAGGACACATGATAGAAGATAACCTTAATAAACTTGACAGCCTCTACCATCGCGGCGTAAGATATATGACACTTACCTGGAATAATAATACATCATGGGCTACCAGCGCAGAATACGAGTCCGGTAATCAGAAAAAAGGAGGAGAGGTGGACACTACTTCACAGAAAAAAGGACTCAATGATTTTGGGAAAAAGGTAGTAAAAAGAATGAACGAACTCGGGATGATGGTGGACGTGAGCCACACGGGAGAGCAGACCTTCTGGGACGCTATCCATATAACTACAAAGCCCATATTGGTGTCTCACAGTGATGCCTACGCGCTTTGTCCTGCGTTCCGAAACCTGAAAGATGACCAGATAAAAGCAGTAGCAATAAACGGAGGAGTCATTGACTTGAATTTTTATCCCGCATTTCTCGACAGCACCGTAGCAGCGAAGCAAAACGAGTATTACAAAAAGCACCGGGAAGAAAAAAAAGAATTGATTGCATCCGGCAAAAAAGATTTTGAAGCTGATGAAATAATTGCTAAAGAATATCCAAAAGAAGTCGAAAATATGCAATCTCCATTTCATTTACTCTTCGACCACCTTGCATACATTGTAAAACTGGCTGGCATTGATCATGTGGGCCTTGGCGGCGATTTTGACGGAATTAGTATTACACCAAAAATACTTACTGATGTTACAAAATACCCGATGATTACCAAAGAATTGGTAAAGCGTGGCTATTCTAAAAAGGATATTTATAAAATATTGGGAGGGAATTTTATAAGAGTATTTAAAGCAAACCAGGGATAAAAATTTTAAAAGAAGAAAATCAAAAAATTTGTTGCTTTACCGGGCTTCTTTTTTGTCATTACATTCTACTTTATTTTTATTAAAACACTGATGCATTTACATTTCTTTAATTTTGCTTAATTAAATAATTTCAAAATTTATGAAAATAAAATCATTGGGCAGCCAGGGATTGCAAGTTTCTGAAATAGGGCTTGGATGTATGGGAATGAGCGAATTTTACGGAGAACATAATGAGGCGGAGTCAATAAAAACTATACAAAGAGCACACGATCTCGGCATTACTTTTTTTGACACAGCCGATGCTTACGGTCCTTTTACTAATGAAATTTTATTAGGAAAAGCAATTAAACCATTTCGAAATAAAATTACAATTGCCACCAAATTTGGAATTGTAAGAGATCCATCTAACCCCAACGCCCGGGGATTAAATGGCAAACCGGAATACGTAAAAAGCTCCTGCGAAGCAAGTTTAAAAAGATTAAATGTAGAAGTAATAGACCTGTATTATTTACACCGCAAAGATCCTGCTACGCCGATAGAAGAAACAGTTGGTGCGATGGCTCAATTGATAAAAGAAGGAAAAGTAAGGGCGATTGGTTTGAGCGAGGTGAATGCTGAAACGCTTCGCAAAGCTCACGCGGTTCATCCTCTTACCGCCTTGCAATCTGAATATAGCTTATGGAGCCGCGATCCGGAAGATGAAATACTACAAGTCTGTAAAAAATTGGGAATCGCTTTCGTTGCTTATAGCCCACTTGGAAGAGGATTCTTAACAGGTCAGATTAAAAGATTTGAAGATTTGGCTGATGGCGATTTTCGTAAAAGTTCTCCCCGGTTCCAGGGAGAGAATTTTAATAAAAACCTGGAACTTGTAAATAAGGTGATACTCATTGCAAAAGAAAAAGGCTGTACTCCATCCCAGCTGGCCCTCGCATGGGTAATGGCGCAGGGAGATTTTATTTTTCCTATACCAGGTACGAAAAGAATCAACTACCTCGAAGAAAATGTAAAAGCCGTTGGGATTTCCTTGTCATTAAAAGAAAAAGAGCAGATAGAAGAAGTATTCCCTCAAAACGCAGCTTTAGGTTCGCGCTATTCAGAAACGGGAATGAAAACTATCAACAAGTAAGAAATTGATTTCTCAAAATTTTTATGGAATACTTTTGGTGGCAAATTTTAATGAGATGGCTTTAAAAATTTGAATTCTTTTTTCGGGATGAGTTTATAAATTATTTAAACAATTTTAAAAAGCTGATTCCTGATTTATTATTAAATATTAAAAACGTTTTTAAACATTAAATAGATTTATCATGAAAAAAATATCATTGCTTTTTCTGTTCATAGCAATAATGCTGCCTTTCCATTTTATATATGGACAATCATTTACTTTGGGATTTCGAAGCGGAGTCAGCATTCCGAATTTATCGGCAAGTGGTTCACAAACCAATCCTTTAAACTCCGGCTATAGTTCCAGGATAGGACCCGATGAAGCAATTTTTGGAGAATACCATTTGTCGTCCAGATTTTCTTTGGAAGCTTTGCTCGAATATTCTTCACAAGGTGGGAAGAAAAATGGAATGCAGGCATTTCCAAATCCAAATGGAGACACGCCTCCTTATCTTTATGCCAATTTTAAAAGTGAAGCGAAATTAAATTACCTGTTAGTACCGATATTGGCAAAATATAACTGGAAGCTCGGAAGCAATTCCCCTTTAAGATTTTATGTAGATGCAGGTCCCTTTGCAGGTTTTTTACTTTCTGCGCACCAGGTAACCAGCGGATCAAGTAACATATATGTCGATATGGCCGGCCAGCAACCAATAACTCCTTCACCACAATCTTTCGATGCCACCAATAATATAAAAAATCAATTAAACACCTTCAACTTCGGCGTTTCTGGAAATGTAGGATTTGCCTATCATTTTGGCAAAAACAATATATTTATAGAAGGCGGCGGTAATTACGGATTTTTAAATATACAAAAGGGAACGGCAAATGGTAAAAACCAAACCGGCGCAGGAACTGTAGCGATTGGTTATGGATATACATTTTGGAAATGATTCCATCTAATTTTTGGCAATCTTAGTCCGACGAACCGTTCGTATAGTAAATAAACAAATATTCGATATTTCCATTTTGCTTTTATAATGAGGGCTGGATTTTTACAGTCGCGTCGGTCAAAAAAATTAAACCACTTACAAATTTTTAAAAAGTAAGTGGTTTTTTATTTTCCGACGTTTTATAATTCATTTTGAAGTAAAGAATTATTATTATTCGAAGCATATAGCATCTTTTGCATAACAATAAAGCTTCAAAAATTGTAAAACAAAACATACTATTGTTCTTTTTTACCACAACAAGTTTACAATAACAACTTTTAAAGACCGTTTTATAAAACAACGAATGGATGATCCATTCTTCATCTAATAACTTAAATTTTAACTTATGAAAAATTTTACACTTCTAATTCTTTTTGCAGGAATCGTTTTCATTTTATCAGGCTGCACCAGCTCGAAATATTCCATGCATAAAAGAGGCGTCGATAACCGGAGTTTTCAAGGTTATTGATCGTAACATTAAGCCATTTTGCTAAATAAGATTTCGAAAAATTTATTGGTTTACTGTAAAAGACAAGCAAACTCTTTTACTCATTTTTATAATACATTTTTTATCTTGCTTTCAAAAAATTGTTTGCACCTTTTCAATTCAAATTTCACCAACAAACACTTTGGCTTTCACCTGCGCGATGTATTTTTTGGGAAGAAGAAAGCGCGCTCATTCTCTCCGACCTCCATTTCGGAAAGTCCGGCCACTTCAGAAAATCCGGCATTAGTATTCCTCAAAGCATTTTTAAAGATGACCTGCAAAAATTGTTTTCGCAGATTCAGTTTTTCAAACCCAAAACGTTGCTTATTGCCGGCGACATGTTTCACAGTACAGCAAACAAAGAAATTGATCTGTTTTTAAAATGGCGAAATGATATTCCTAACGTTGATTTTTGTTTAATAAAGGGAAATCATGATATTCTCTCAAAGAATTTTTACAAGAACGCCGGCATAACGATTTTTGAAAGCAAACTGGCAATTAAAAATTTTTGTTTTGTCCATGATATCAATGCCTCATGTGATAGCGACAATGAAAAATTATTTACATTCTCTGGTCATATACATCCAGGCATCAAGTTGGAAGGAGCGGGTAAGCAATCCATCATGCTGCCTTGTTTTTACTTTGGGAAAAAATATGCAGTACTACCCGCATTTAGCGCTTTTACTGGAATGGTAAAAATAAAACCAACTAAAGGGGATAAGGTTTTTGCCTTACTAAAAAATGAAATACTACCAATGCAATAAATTTATTTTCGTTGATCAACGGATTAATTTTGTTTTACATTTGCGGCTATGTCAATTGCTGTTTCCAGGCTTATTAAAATTTATGGAAAACAAAAAGCCGTAAATGATATTTCATTTTCAGTAGGTAACAATGAAATTGTTGGATTTTTAGGACCTAATGGTGCAGGGAAATCCACCACAATGAAAATTATTACGGGTTATCTGGCTCCTGATTCCGGTGATGCCGTTGTAAACGGAATCAATGTAAATACTGATCCATTAGAATCAAAAAAACAAATCGGATACTTACCTGAGGGAAATCCTCTTTATTATGAAATGTATGTGCGCGAATATCTTGAGTTTATTGCCGGCGTTCATCATCTAAAATCCGGTGTAAAACAAAGAATCGAAGATGTGATTGATCTAACAGGCTTACGACTGGAAAGTAATAAGAAAACAGGCCAGTTGAGTAAAGGTTACAAACAAAGAGTCGGTTTGGCCGCTGCTCTTATTCATGACCCCAAAGTATTGATTTTGGACGAGCCAACCACCGGGCTCGATCCAAACCAGATTGTAGAGATAAGACAACTGATAAAAGATCTTGGTAAAAATAAAACGGTTTTATTTTCATCACATATTTTGCAGGAAGTAGAAAGTATTTGCGATAGAGTGATCATTATCAACAGAGGAAACATTGTCGCTGATGATACTCTTGTGAATCTGCAGTCAGTTAATAAAAACGCCCAGATTATAGTGGTTCAATTTGGAAAAAATACGAACATCGAATTATTAAAAAATTTAGCCGGGGTAGAAGCTGTGGAGGAGTCTTCAAACCAATATCACATAAAAACTTCAGATCCGGAAAAAGTAAAAAAATTGTTGTTGGAATTCAGTTTAGAAAATAATATGGATATCATTTCTTTGCAAAGCAAAAGTACAAGTTTGGAAGATGTGTTTAGGAGTTTGACAGGAAATGTCCAAAACAATTAATTAAAATTAAATTTGCAGCAAAATTTTAATATAACAAATCAATAAAAAACAAAAATGAGTTACATCGCAAACATTTATGCCAGGCAAATTTTAGACAGTCGCGGCAATCCTACCATTGAAGTAGATATCCTTACAGAAAATGAATATCTCGGAAGAGCTGCAGTGCCATCAGGCGCCAGCACAGGAATACATGAAGCTGTGGAACTTCGTGACCAAAATAAAAAAGTATATGATGGCAAAGGAGTGCTTAAAGCTGTAAAGAATGTAAATACCGTTATTGCTGATGCCCTGGTTGGTTGGGACGTAGCTGATCAAACCGGGATCGATGCTAAAATGTTAGCGCTCGATGGCACAGAAAATAAAGGGAAATTGGGCGCTAATGCAATATTGGCGGTGAGCCTTGCTGTCGCAAAAGCTGCGGCTCTGGAAGCTAACCTCCCATTATACAGGTATATTGGCGGAACGAATGCAAAAATCCTTCCTATTCCGATGATGAATATTTTGAACGGCGGCGCACATGCTGATAATAAAATAGACTTCCAGGAATTTATGGTTATGCCAATTGGCGCATCATCTTTTAGCGAGGCATTACAGTATGGAGTTGAAATTTTTCATGCTTTGAAAGCGGTTCTCAAAAAGAAGGGATATAGTACCAACGTTGGCGATGAAGGAGGTTTTGCACCGAATATTCAAAGCAATGAAGAAGCGATCGAAACCGTTTTGACAGCTATAGACAAGGCCGGTTTTAAGACCGGTTCGGATGTAAGTATTGCCATGGATCCCGCCGTTAGTGAAATGTTTGATGCTGACAAAAAAGTGTATCATTTTCATAAATCTGATGGTAAAAAATTAAGTATAGAAAACATGGTTGAGTTCTGGGAAAGCTGGGTAAGACAGTATCCTATCATTTCTCTCGAAGATGGAATGGCAGAAGACGATTGGGAAGGATGGAAGCTAATGTCCGAGAGATTAGGCAAAAAAATTCAGATCGTTGGGGATGATCTTTTTGTAACAAATGTTAAAAGAATACAAAAAGGCATTGATGAAAATATTGCTAATGGTCTTTTGGTAAAGGTAAACCAGATAGGTTCTCTAACGGAGACCATAAACGCAGTTTCTCTTGCTCAAAATAATGGATATAACACCATAATGAGCCATAGAAGCGGCGAAACAGAGGATACCACTATCGCTGACCTTGCAGTTGCTTTAAATTGCGGACAGATAAAAACCGGATCAGCCAGCCGCACCGATCGCATTGCAAAGTACAATCAATTGCTGCGTATAGAAGAAATGTTGGGAGATAGTGCGGTTTTTCCAAAAGGAAAAATTAAATTTGGTAAGAAATAACAATACGTTTTTTAATATATATTGATAGAACATGCAAAAGCTTCGAAAATTTTTTACTAACAAATATTTAATAACGGGCACGGCTTTTGCTTTATGGATGGCGTTTTTCGACCGAAATGATTTGACTCTGCAATTGAAAAGAGTACACGAACTTAAAAAATTACAGCATAGCGAAGAGGTGATGGATAAGCAAATTTCAGATACTAAACACGAACTTAGTCAACTGAAAACCAATCCAGAAACTCTCGAAAAATATGCGAGGGAAAAGTATTTGATGAAGAAAGATAATGAAGACCTTTTTGTTATTACTTCGGATTCATCTTCAATTAGATAGAGTACAATATTTCTTAAAAAAGAACGTTTTAAAATTTGGATTGGATATTTTTTATTTAAAGCCCTTAATTTCATGACTAAGTTTAAAGCAGAGGATC
>JBDTGD010000320.1:0-3768 GCA_039937595.1 Ginsengibacter sp.
ATAAACTTGGTTAAGAATTTTTTAGAAGAATACTGAACCGTCAACTCTTTTACTAAAGAGGCATCACCAATTTTCTTTTCTGTATTCTTCTTCCACTTTATAAGCATGAAATAGAAAAAGATCATTATTGGGATTGCAGCAAAAGCGATAAAATATTCTATGTATTGGAAATGGACCATTTATAATTGCTAAATTAAAAGTATTGCTGTTTGCTTACTGTTAAATAGTTGTTTATGTATTTCTAAAAGATAAAATTTAGCTTTAATGATTAATTAAAAAATTACAGTTAGCGATTTATTTTTCACCTTTAAAGAAACCCATTTCTTTTAAAATAGATTTGGAAATATGGATACCAATTGATTTCATATCGAGGTTTCTTTCGGGAGACTTAACAAAAGTCACAAAAAAATAAGCGTGGCGGTTTTCTATAATCCATCCTAAAACCCATCCAATAGAATTGTCTTTTTCATCATACCCACTACCTGTAGCATAACTCAACTGATAAAGCGAATTGTCTTCCTGCAGCATCTGATCCTGCACCATTTGTTGTGCATAATTCTGAAAAGGAAGCTGATTAAAATATAATTTATTGACAAAGCCCAATTGCTCATCAGGAGAAATTTTTAATTGCTCATTTAACCAAAAAGAATCAACGGAACCGTTTATATTTTTATTGCCGTAACCAATTGAATCAATCCATAATTTCATATTAGCTTTTCCAACCTGGTTTGCTAATGCCCGGAAAAAATCAGTTGAAGAATTTTTGAAAGCTTGTTTAAATGAAAGCGATGAATCTTTTGTGCTGTCTGTTTTAATTACAGTATTTTCATTAGAAATCTTACCGGTTTGAATTCCCACAAGAGATGTAAAAATATCAAAAGAAGTACCCGGAGAAAATCTCGTTGTATCGACTTCCATATTATAGACAGTAATATCGCCTAACTGGTTATTAAGAAAAGAAAAACTTCCATCCACATGTGACGAATCAAAATACTTTTTAAGATCCGAATTAATTTTGGCCTTGTTGACAGTACAGGAACTAAGGATGATACATACAGAAAAAAAAGACAAGAAAAATTTATTCATAGGAACTGAGAAATGTTTATTTATTCAAAAATCTATTTTAGAAAAATTTATTTTTTACCTAAATGTTTGGCTGTAGCCGAAAGTGCGTCATAAAAATCCTTCCCATATTTTCGGATCAAGGGTTCTTTTAAAAATTGATACACCGGCATTTTCAATTTTTTCCCCAATACACACGCAGCATCACAAAGGCCCTCTCTTGGTTCATAATTTACTAATTCCGCATTTTTAGTTTTTTTTATCCTCACAGGAAACAGGTGGCAACTGATCGGTTTTTTCCAGCTTATTTTTCCATCATTATAAGCCTGCTCAATGCCACATTTTACAATATTATTTTTATCAATTATTCCATAGGCACACATACCATTACTTATAGTTGGCGTTACCCATCCAAATTCTTGATCATAGACATATTTACCTTCTGTTTCCAATATGATTTTAGCTTCCTTCGAGAGATATGGAAGTACTTCTTTGTAAACTTTATTGAGCTCTTTCAATTCTGAATTCTCCAAAGGCGCCCCCGCGTCACCATCTACACAACAACCGCCTTTGCATTTTTCCAGATCACACACAAATTGCTCTTTAACTATCTCGTCGCTTACAAGTATGTCGTCTATTGCAATCATTCTGCAAAAATAGGGGAGAAAAAATAAGGAATATCAAATAAACAACGCTTAGGAATAAGATATAGCAGTGAACGAACAAAAAGAAAGGAATTCTATTTGCATATGTAAAGATTTTATTTTGCTCAATGATTATGAAAGTAATTTTTCAACTATTTTTTAAATGAAGTTAATTTTATCTTCAAAAATTCGATAATAATTTAAAATCCATATCTTCATTTTTTTGTAAAAATTTCAAAATGAATATTGCACCTTACATCGATCATACTTTATTAAAACAAACCACTACGCTTCCTGAAATTACAATTTTATGCAAAGAAGCGATTGAGAACGGTTTTGCCGCAGTTTGTGTTCCACCTTTATATGTAAAAAAGGCTAAAGAAACCATTGGCAATTCTGATGTAAAAGTGTCTACCGTCATAGGTTTCCCGTTTGGTTATTGTGCAATAGAAGCCAAGGTTGCTGAAATAGTTTTAGCAATTGTAGATGGAGCCGATGAACTGGATATGGTAGTAAATATTTCCGCGATAAAAAACGGCAACTGGGAATTTATTGGAAATGAGATCAGTACAATAATGCCAATTGTAAAGAGTAAAAACAAAATCATTAAAGTAATTATTGAATCCGGCGTATTGATAGATGATGAGATTATAAAATGTTGTGATATTTATGGAGCAGCAGGAGTAGATTACGTAAAAACGTCAACCGGCTTTGCAGAAAAAGGCGCTTCTATTCACGCTGTAAAATTGATAAGAGCTCATCTCGCCGACTCAATAAAAATTAAAGCCAGCGGAGGTATAAGATCATATTCATTTGCAAAAGAATTAATCAACGCGGGGGCTAACAGAATTGGTTGCAGCGCGAGTATAGCAATTGTAAAAGAAGGCGTGTAATCCGGAATGACACGAACCATACGCCCTAATCCATCGTGGTATTATATTTGCCATTATTTCTATTTTAAAAATATGAGACTATCATTTATTCTAATTTCTATTTTATTTTACATTACTTCTTTTGCCCAAACTTCAGATACTTTAAACGGGCCAAAGGAAAACGGCGTTGTGGTTTTTAAAGATTACCGGTTGGATATTCTTGCAAGTAAAGAAACAGAACTTAATACCGCCCTTTTAAAGTTACAGGCACGTAGTGCCCAGGGGTTCAGGTTAATGGTACTGAATACGAGTGACAAAGACTATGCTTTTAAAATAAGAGCAGAATTATTGCAAAAGTTCCCTGAACAAAAACCATACATGTGGTTTGCCAATCCTTATATCCGTATAAAATTTGGAAATTTCAGAACTAAAGAAGATGCTGAACCTTATAGAAAAGAGATCAGTAAAATGCTTGGTGGGGCTACCATTTATTTAATTCCGGAGACCATAGAAGTCGATCCCGCAAAAGATTTTGATCCTGATAGTATGCAATAATATGAGCAATAGGCAAGGTCCTCAAAGCGCGTCCCATTATCTCTCATGAAGAGATTTTTTCACCGATTTATTTCTTATTTTGTATAGATTGATTCCCTGCTGTAAACAGAAATCCACGTTATTAGTTTGTTTACTATGAGATCTCTGTGTTGTATAAAATAAATTTTCACCGTAGCAAAATAAAAAAGGAGTAAGATTTCGCTTACTCCTTCTTTTCAAAATATATTAACCAGGATTTTATTCCTCTTCATCAAAAGCCATTGCTTCTTTCGTTGTCATCAACAATTCATATTCTTCCTTGCTACCAACGACCATGTTTTCAAATTCCCTTAATCCTGTACCAGCTGGTATCGGATGCCCGGTAATTACATTTTCTTTAAGACCAAGCATTGTATCCGTTTTCCCCTGGATAGCTGCAGACGATAATACTTTAGTTGTTTCCTGAAATGAAGCCGCTGAAATCCAACTTTGTGTACCCAATGAAGCTTTGGTAATACCAAGCAATAATGGGGATGACGTGGCGGGTTTTGCATCCCTGAATTCCACTAATTTCTTATCAGCTCTGCGCAAGATGGAATTTTCTTCTCTTACTTCACGCAACGTTACAATTTTACCAGGGCGCATTTTATGACTGT
>JBDTGD010000321.1:0-5103 GCA_039937595.1 Ginsengibacter sp.
TTACCACTTCTGCAATGGCTTCTTCATTAATCGGATATCTTTTATTCCTGCTTTCTTCTTCCCAGTCAGCTTTTGCTTTTTCCAGCTCTTCCTGAAGTCTTTTTTCAGTATCTCGCAACGATGCCGCCTCTTCAAACCGCTGGCTTTTTACAACTTTATTTTTTTCGTGTTTTATTTCATCAATTTTTTTCTCAAGTTCAATAACTTCTTTAGGAACATTGATGTTTTTTAAATGGACCCTGGCGCCTACTTCATCCAACACGTCAATAGCTTTATCCGGAAGTAAACGATCGGTCATGTACCTGTCGCTGAGTTTTACGCAAGCTTCTATGGCTTCATTATCATAAATCACATTGTGGTAATCTTCATACTTACTTTTAATGTTGTTAAGGATTTCAATCGTTTCATCCACGCTTGGCTGTTCTACCATTACTTTTTGAAACCTGCGGTCTAATGCGCCATCTTTTTCGATATACATCCTATACTCATCAAGTGTAGAAGCACCTATGCATTGTAGCTCACCGCGAGCTAATGCAGGTTTAAATATATTAGAGGCATCCAGTGAACCACTCGCACCACCGGCTCCAACTATTGTGTGTATTTCATCGATAAATAGAATAACATCCCGGTTCTTTTCCAGTTCATTCATGATGGCTTTCATTCTTTCTTCAAACTGGCCCCGGTATTTTGTGCCTGCCACCAGGGCAGCCAGATCCAGCGATACCACTCTCTTGTCGAATAAAACGCGGCTTACTTTACGTTGAATGATGCGTAATGCCAGGCCTTCTACGATCGCGGTTTTACCCACTCCCGGTTCGCCGATTAAAATGGGATTATTCTTTTTACGCCGGCTAAGGATTTGAGAAACCCTTTCTATTTCAGTTTCACGGCCTACAATCGGGTCCAGGCTTCCCATCTCTGCCAGCCTCGTAATATCTCTACCGAAATTATCAAGAACCGGAGTTTTCGATTTAGCCTGGGGAGCAGCGCCTTTCGAGGTGCGCTGTTGCGAGTAGGATTTCCTTTCTTCTTCAAATTCTTCATTTTCTTCGTCCTGAAAATCTGCCTTTGGATCCGTTTTTACATAGCCCAATTCGCTTTTGAACATATCATAATCCACGTCAAACTGGTTTAGGATTTGAGTTGCGATATTTTCCTTGTTTTTTAAGATAGAAAGCATCAAATGCTCACTTTCCACCAAAGGACTTTTATTGGTTTTAGCTTCCAATACCGTGATCCTGATTACTTTTTCGGCCTGTTTGGTGAGTGGCAATGAATTGATGTTAGCTATGTTTTTTCCCGTCTTGTCTTTCACGGCAAGTTCAATTTCTTTACGCAATTCATACAAATCTACATTAAGAGATTTCAGGATTTTCATCGCGGTGTTCTCGCCATCCCTTATCAGTCCGAGAACGAGATGTTCGGTACCAATAAAGTCATTTCCAAGCCGTAAAGCTTCTTCACGGCTATAAGAAATAATTTCTTTTACTTGTGTTGAAAAATTGTTGTCCATTTATTTAACAATTTAAATGCTATACAATAATAATGAAATAATTTTATTAATTAACGTTTAAAAGAAAGCAAAGGATGTTAAAAAGTAATAAAGGAAAGAAAAATTATTATAAGGAAGGAATTTTATAAAATGTAATTTGAATTATTAATTTCCTTTCACTGACTTTCTCTTGTTGATAAAGTTGTTAAAATCAAGTTTTAATTAATTTAAAACTTTACTTTATTTTTTAATCAGAGTTTTTCCTTTAATATCTTTGAGCGAACCCCTTTTGAACGAATCTTCTAAATCTGGACTATGAAAGTCAAAATTGATACCAAAGAGAAAATGCACGTCATTACGGTAGAAGAAGGAAAATTAGCTGCTAATATGACAGAAGAGTTTAAAAATTCCTTATTGAATTATCTTAATGCGCCAGTCAAAAATATAGTAATTAGCTTGGAGGCCGTTGACGAAATGGACGACGATTCAGCGGAACTTCTTTTATCCGTACAGCAGGTATTTTATGAATCCAATCACTCATTGGTATTCTGCAAGTTAAAACCTGCCGTAGAAAAATTTTTAGACGAACAGGAATTACTTGAAATGATGAATGTAACACCTACTGAAAGTGAAGCCTGCGATATCGTGCAGATGGAGGAAATAGAAAGAGAATTCATATAATTTTTCTCAAACATTAAAATTTTAAAATTGCTTGCAGTAACCATTTTGGGAAATAATTCGGCCATACCTGCTCATAACAGGCATCCTACCGCTCAGGTTTTGCAGACTGCTGACCACACTATACTGATAGATTGCGGCGAAGGAACCCAGATGCAAATGAGTTTGTACAAAATAAAGCGGAACAAAATAAGTCATATTTTCATTTCACATCTACATGGCGATCATTATTTTGGGTTAATTGGATTGCTCAATAGCCTGGCATTAAATGGCCGATCAAGTGATCTATATATTTACGCCCCTGAAAAATTGCAATCCATCATTCGGTTGCAAATGGAGGTATCAGGTGCAGATTTCCCCTATCAGCTTTGGTTTTATAATCTCGAAAGAGAAGAAATTATTTTTGAAGATAACAAATTATCGGTTGAATGTTTTAAAGTAAATCATCGAATTGAGTGCTGGGGTTTTCTTTTCAAAGAGAAAAAAAATCTCAGAAAGATCAATATTGAACAAGTGAAGGAATATAAGGTGCCAAAAACTTTTTTTGAAAACCTGCACAGAGGTGAAGACTATGTAAACGTAAACGGAGACCTAATAAAGAATGAAATATTAACCACGCCTCACCAGTTGCCAAAATCTTATGCATACTGCGCCGACACTGCTTTTTATGAACCTATCTCGAAAAAAATAAAATATGTGGATCTGGTTTATCATGAGGCTACTTATCTTGATGAATATTCAGAGAAAGCAGGAGAAAGATTTCACTCTACGTCGAGGCAAGCAGCGCTAATTGCTAAAAAGGCGAGCGCTAAAAAATTATTGATAGGCCATTTTTCTTCTAAATACGAAGTACTTGATGAATTTAAAAATGAAGCCTGCGAGGTTTTTGAAAACACGGAGATAGCCGAAGAAGGAACTTGTTATATGGCTTGAAAAAGTAGAAAATAGAAAAACGCAAAAAAGGTTTGTTTACTATAGCAGAATTGTTTCAGCCTGAATTTCCGGAGAATATTTTAAAATAATCTTTTGAATCTCAGGCCTCATTATTTCTCATCCCAAAAACCCATCTTATTGAATTTTTCAATTCGTTGATCGACTCTTTTTTGAGGATCTATTTTCTTTAATTTCTGTAATATTGGTTTTATATAAGATTTAAGGTTGGCGGCGGCTTCGTCATAGTTCCAATGCGCGCCTCCCAGCGGCTCAGGTATGACGCCATCCACCAAACCGAATTTCAACATATCTTCAGAAGTAAGTTTCAGTTGTTCTGCCGCGACTTCTTTTTGCGCCCAACTGCGCCAAAGAATTGAACTGCAGTTTTCAGGAGAGATTACGGTGTACCATGAGTTTTCCAACATCAAAACCTTATCTCCAACGCCAATTCCTAAAGCGCCGCCACTCGCTCCTTCACCGATAACGATGCATATAACAGGAACTCTAAGCCTGATCATTTCGTAAATATTCCTTGCTATTGCTTCTCCCTGCCCTCGTTCTTCAGCTTCTAATCCCGGATAAGCGCCGGGAGTGTCGATAAACGTGATCACCGGTTTATTAAATTTTTCAGCAAGTTTCATCAGGCGTAAGGCTTTTCTGTAACCTTCCGGATTTGCCATTCCAAAATTCCTCATCTGCCTCATTTTAGTATTGGTACCTTTTTGCTGGCCGATTACCATTATTGTTTCGCCGTCAAACTGGGCAAAACCTCCCACCATAGCCTTGTCATCCTTTACATTCCTGTCGCCATGGAGCTCTAAAAAATTAGTAAACATTTTTAAAATATATTCCAGTGTGTAAGGCCTGTCCGGATGGCGGCTTAATTGTACTTTTTGCCAGGGCGTCAGATGTTCTGTAATTTCTTTTCTTTTCAAAAGAATATTTTCTTCCAGTTCTTTTATAATCGGCTGGTAATTAACTTTTGGGTTTTTTGTCGCGAGTTTTTTATTCTCTTCAATCTGATCGTATAATTCCTTTATAGGTTGTTCAAAATCGAGAAATTGTCTGGTATGTGTTGTAGGCATCGTGTGTAAAAACGTTTTATAAAATATTGGTAAAATCCTCGTAACTCAATTAAGCGGTAAAGTTAAGGTCTCAAAATTAAATATTAGGCAAAAGCTTCTATTTTAGGAATGGTAAAAAAATTAGAAGGCAAAGTTTCAATCTGAAAAAAAATAGTGTGGAAAAAACCAGTTAAGTTGTTTGGCTAAATATAAATTTTGTTATCTTCGCGCTCCCAAATTATAATTGGATCGGTAGTTCAGTTGGTTAGAATGCCGCCCTGTCACGGCGGAGGTCGCGAGTTCGAGTCTCGTCCGGTCCGCTCAGTTCAATACTAAAACGATTCAAAAGCCCTTAAAACATTGATTTTACAGGCTTTTTTGCTTTTCCCATGTATCAAATTATTCATTAAGTCTCAAAAAAATGGTGAGTAATTCGGTGAGTAAAATAAAAATAAAAATTTACCCATCAAAAGCCATACAAAATTTTCATTATTAACATGTTCAGCTATTAAACTATACATCCAATAATTGTATTGTTGCGGCCTGGAGTATATCAATTAAAGATTGGTATGACGAAGGACGACTTACCAAAAGAATTTACAACTGCGTGGGGGAAGCTTTGCGTTGCCTTCAATCTATAAATATTATTTAATTAAAGAGGTGTTTAACAAGATAAGAGGGCCGGGAATGCATAATTTATTACCACTTAAAAATAAATTTTGTATTAATAATCAATTATATAAAAAAAATTACTACTTTGGTACTATTATTCATAATAAAACTACTATTAAGCTCTTTTAAAATTCGTGAAATAGGCCATTTTGTAAACGATAAGGAGAATTTAAAAATTTCCAGATTTATTTCACTTCGTGTTTTAAAGTAAATTATCCCAAAGTCCTTCCAATTAAACCATCTCTTATTACCTGGAAATTTGTA